>JBMNTM010000194.1:0-3547 GCA_050945735.1 Desulfosporosinus sp. | reverse complement strand
CTATTACTTTCCAGGATAACCTCTGCATAAACCGAGATCTTAATATACACAGGTCCTATAACCTTGACATTAGTAGTAATTAACCGGTATTGTTCCAAGTGTTTTCTGACCGCCTCCAGAAACTGTTGATCAGGCATTGGGAAAGCGTCTTCGCTACAGGGAAGGACTACAACTGTAACCGTTGCAGGAGCCTGTTTGTCTCCGGTAACTCTGCTGTCGGGATCATAAAGAGGAATAGCTTTAACACCCATGATTCTAAGACCCGGTGTAGCAGCAGCCAGCTCTTCATAATCAGCGACTGTCACTGCCTTTACAACTTGCTTCAAAGAAACTTTGACCCGCTCAACAGCATCTTCAATACTTTCTGCATCCCTACCTCCTAATGCCGGAACCGGATTATAAGGGATACAGCTTATATTCCCATATTCAAAGGGTTCAAAGTTCATACTGGCTATATTCCCCATACTCCCCTTACTTGTAACACACCTTGTTACTATGATGTTATAATCACCTGCTTGAGGTACTGCACCTTGTTCATTATCCCCAAAAACGATTTCCTGGTTGTTACAATCATAGGTAAAAACGCAGTCATAAGGTCCTGCCTTGGACAAATTGGGAATATACTTCCAATCAATCCAGCTTTTCTAGCCTTGTTCTGTTTCTTCATACACCATCAAAGAAAGTTGCTCTCTGAGAATCTTATCCTCAAATTGCAGGGGAAATCTCTGACCTGGAAGCCCATTTGAACCTGAAAACACCAGTGATTCAGCAAAATCAACCTCATAGCATATTACTCTAATATTCTCAGTCCCATCCATCACCAGCTCTTGTGGAAGGTTATCAAGCCTCAACATAGCAATTTCATCATTTCCTTCTTCTTGTATATAAGTAAAGAAATCATTATGAATCTGCCATCCTGACATATCGCGAATAAGTATGGTATGTCGTCCTTTCAAAGCAAGCCAAGTGCGAAGCTCCAGCAACGCCTCTCCATTATTTTCTAATAAAGTAAAGGAGAGGGTTTCGCAAAGAGTCCTCTTTTGAATAACTGGAATTGGGTCCTTATAAATATTCATCAGCCTAGGGTTCTCCTCACAGCCTTTTCTTATGAGACGGGCACGCAACCAGCAGCACTCTGGAATTCCTTCGCCGGGACTTGCCAGCGCTGCATCCTCACCGATTCTAAATCGTATATCTCCAGGCTGTGAAAAACCATAGGTTTTATCATATTTCATTTCTACTGGTTTAAATTCCAAACGATTTTCAACCATTGCCCCATATTCCCACACAATACTTCTTGGTCTCTGGGAATTCTCCGTAAAAGGATTTCTTGGGACGGGGAAACTATCATCAAACTGAAGAAACAAACAGAATTCCCTATTCTGTTCCAGACGATCCACCCCTAAATACAAAGAACTTTCTCCTTCCACCGGTTTATGCCCAAAGGGGTGACAATAGAGTTCCGGTTCTCGGATGATATCCTTAACATCACTGAACCCTGAGCCATCATTTACATAAATATACTGAATTTTAAAATCGTTTAACTTCACAATATCCTGGCATTCAAAAATTAAGTTTTCAAACGCTTTAAAACGCATACCCTGTGGCAAGGAACCCTGAATGATATCCGGCAGTACAATATGGGTATTAGCTGCAGATAGTTCACCCACAACAGCACCCAATAAAGCGAGCATGTTTTCGTAGCTCTGAGTAGTAATTCTATTCAAATGGTACTGCTGCATTTCTTTAAGCCAAGCAAATAGTTCCAAGATTGTAATCCCCGGATCGTGCTCATTCATATCCGTCCACTCGGGATAGATCACTGGAATACGGCGTCTGGCCATTTCCATGATCTCTTGAAAGCTTTGATCATCATAATTCGGCAAAGTTAACAACCAACATCGTCTCTTTCACTTTAGAATATTTTTACTGTATGTTCCCCGCTTGTAACCACCACATATCTTAACCGAAACCGCTCATCCAGCGGCACTACTTTCAGTACATTGCCGTCATAATAGCGGCCCTCGAGGATTATCTCCTCAATACTGGCTATGTTTTTAATTCTTTTTAATACATTATATATATCTGAAATTTTCGGAATTTCTTCAATCCATAAGCGTTGCCTACCGTAACTGCCCGGGTTTAAAAATATCGTTAAAGCTTCTATGACCTGTTTTTCCGTTTCCGCAGCATTTTCATAATTTTCAACTGCTACTGTTACTATGGTACTGATCCTCATGATCACAGCCGGTACGATGGAAAACCTTTCCCCGGCCAAAAGTTCACAACTTACCCGTCCGGAAAGAAATTGTCCTATTCGTTTGCATAGTTTTAAGCTATAACTTCTGTTCTCGTAATCATAAGGTAAAATCACCAAGGTTACATGTCCCCATGCTTGCTGTCCAAATTTATCATAATTTGAGATACACTTTACATCCCTTACTTCCGGGAAATGTTCCAATACGATGCTCTCATAATCCGAGACCGTCACGGCACGCCCACGATGACGAAGTTTTAATGGCCCTACATATTCCAAAGTTTTTAGGTCGTGCTTGTCACTACCACCGCAGGTCATTTCAATATTGGTAACACGATCTATGTAAGGAAGACTGACAAGCAAACCATTGATACTGCCTTCCGGTAGATTGCCACGCCTGCCGCCGCCAAAGCTATAGTCGACACGGATATTGGCATTGTCTCCTTCAGAAGGTACCTTTCCTCTTTTCCCATCTCCAAAGGTAATTCTGCCTATTAAGCTATCGAGCATATAATGACGACTGTCCGGCTTTGAATTAATAAAAGAGTCACAACGCTCCCATTTAACCCAGAATTCACTAATATACCCCGCGCTGTTGTATTGAATATCGACCGAGTCCGGCTTTTCTTCCGCGAGTGACAACATTTCAGTTTTGGAAATATCTTTTATCTCATTCACCCATAAATTACATTCCAAAACCGGACGATTTGCCAGGCTAATCTCCTTTCCGGCTTCAAAAATCCTTGCCTGAAACATTTCTCCTAAGATTGTCTGTTTTTGTACAATCCCCACTACATTAAGAATTATCTTCCGCACCACCGGACAGGAATCGATTGTATCATTAAATTTTAAATTCATATCTACAATGCGGAGCCAGTAACCCTCTTGTCCAAAAATTGTACTTTTAATAAAATCTGGTGGAGCATAAATAGAGATGATTCCATCCTCCTTAAGGGCGTCTGTCCGATCATTAACTTTAAGTTCACTCCAGACTCCTTCCTCCCCCTTGACATCTCTAGCAAGATATTCAAAGTTTAAGACATGCCTTTTCTTCCCTTGTCCTTCTGTCTTAAAGTAAAAGTTAACCGGATAACCGGCAGGCGGCAAGTCAAAAGCAAAATAAACTGCATGGACATTCTCTTTCATGGGTTGAAAAAGTTTAATGGAGCATTCCTGTAATGCTTAACAGAGGTCTTTGAAAAAAGAGACGCCAGTCAATTACAATTGAATTGTGCTGATCCAGTCGAAGAAAGGCACAAAACAAAAGATTGAGGAGGCGTCCCTATATGA
>JBMNTM010000193.1:0-3551 GCA_050945735.1 Desulfosporosinus sp. | reverse complement strand
CATTGTAAATTTCATAAATATATCAATTCTATAATCGATCCATTCCTTTTCCAGTCTTTTCTTCTTAAAATTCATTGTATTTAAGGAAGAAATTATGATAATCTTTTTTTTCATAAATAAACCTCCAACATCGTAGGCTATTTGCAATTATTCAATCTCGGTAGGGCTATATTTTAGTAATTCCGATACAGTAACAAACGCAAAGCCTTTTTGTTGATATGATTGTATAATTTTATCTAAAGCTTCAACTGTTTGACTTCGATCGCCGCCGCCATCATGCAATAAGAGTATATCGCCATTACTCATTTTCGAAGCGCTTTGGATAATGGAGTTTACTCCTGGCATCCTATAATCCCCTGTACTATACGTACATAATATGATACTACAATTTATCGAGTGTATGGCTTTTATTATCGCATCATAATTTTTTCGATAATGTAAATAAGGCGGTCGAAATAGCACTGGTTTATGACCGGTAGCCTTTAATATTATTTCTTGGGTTTTAGTTAATTCTTCTAAAATTGTCTCTGTTTTCATCTCCTCTAAATTAACATGTGTATAGGTATGGTTACCTATCTCATGATCTTCTCGAACCAGACGCTTTGCGATATCCGGGTGTTTTTCAACTTGTGAACCAACTACAAAAAATGTTGCCTTTACTCCATATTTTTTCAGCACATTTAATGCCTGCATTGTATTAACAGGATGCGGACCGTCATCAAATGTTATGGTGATAACTTTCTTGTTCGTTGGGACTCTGCTTATTATCTTAACTAATTGCGTATTGCTCATCTTCATATCTCCTTGAAAAAGTCGTCTTGTTTTTAAGAATGTGAAAGAACTTACCCCTTGCTACCAGGCAACAGAATTTTCATTCTTGCCTTCCTCTAAATTTAGAAGCGATAGATCTCCCAGCCATCGCCCGCCGTTTTGGGCAAGACATTACGGGTATCAATTATCAGTTGGCAAGCCATTAACTTCTCCATTTGAGAAAAATCAAAATCCAGGCCTGGTTGAGATGCCGTAATTAACAAACAATCAGCCCCAGAAAGGCATTCGGACAAGCTGTTAACTTGAAATGGGAAGATTTGATCCACAATGGGATCAAAAACTTTTACCTTAGCTCCTTTAGCCACGAATGAATTGACAATATCAACTGCCGGACTGTAGCGGCAATCGGCACAATTATCTTTCATAGCTAATCCGACTACGGCAACTTGTGCGTTAGTAATCATGATGCCTTTTTCTTCCAACTTATCCGCGACAAATTGGACAACCTTTTTGGGTCTGGCTAAGTTACATTGCCGGGCTGTACTTGTTAAAGTCAATGTTTGCTGATTTTTTAAAGCTGATGCCAGGTAAACCAGGGCATTGGGCAGACAGTATCCGCCAACACCGGGACCAGGTTTTAATAATTCTACCCTGGGGTGAGTATTAGCTAACCAAATAACCTCATAAATATCAACCTCCATGGCAGATGCAGCTTCACTTAATTCATTGACAAGAGCAATATTCACATCTCTGGCTACATTTTGGACCACCTTAACCAGTTCGGCAGTCTTAAATGTAGATGCTCGATGGATAGGAGCTTGTGATATGGAGCTGAAAAATGCAGCCGTGGCCTCGAAACTTTCATCATCGAGTCCGGCGATTACTATTGGATTTGTCGCCAACTCAGAAAATGCAGCGGTCTCTGAGATCGTTTCGGGACAATACGCCAAGAGTATTTTGGTGTTTAGTGATTTTAGGGCAGGAACCACTAAAGAATCCAAAGTACCCGGAATAAGGGTCGTCCGGAAAATGATTAAATCGCCATTCACTAAACAAGGGAATAGGGTATTTATTACATCCTGTAAAGGAGTTAAATCTTGTTTGAAATCCAGGGCAGACTTGATTCCAACACTTACTAAAAAAACAGCTGGTGCCATGTCTTTTCTTTTGAAACGAGTACTAATTTGCATGGTTCCTTGCGCAATCAAATCCTTGGCTATGTGAGCAATATGCCTACCATTCAAATATTCAAAAATATTCACTGTGCCATTTTTTATTTGTTCGATGAGAACCGGGTTTGAATCTATACCAGTTACTTTTTTCCCTGCCAAGGCTGCAAAACATGCCATTGGTAGTCCTACATGGCCGAGCCCGATTACATAAACATTCATCATATTGCCCCCCATCTACATATTGGGCCACGATGCATCATATGATTTGCTTTTATGTTTTGATAGTGTGAACTAACATCCCGGAAGACCCTGAGCATTCTCCTGAATCTGATCTTCTGAACTGTTCTTTGGCTCAACTCTCTTAGGCCCTGGTGGTATTACTTGGTTTACTCGGATATCGTAGTTAGTTTTCAGTAGCAACACTTCAGCAAATTTACATTCTGCATCACATCAGGGGTTAAAGTAAAAAGAAATAACCAGAGCTTGCTCACCCCAATCATTTCTTTATTTAAGGTAAACTAAATAATAGAGGAGGAAAATTATGTATAAAGACAATCTTTCTAAAGGGCATTATTGAACAAAATAAAACCTCAGCATACCAGGATTGGTAAACATTACCTAAGTTAAAGTTGTTTAAGTAAATTAGGTAAAAAAAGGGCCTCCCGAGAGGAGACCCGACGAAAAGTTATTGTTGAATGAATTCCTGAACATAAAGGGTGCCATAGGCACTTCCGTAAGCAATCCCTACACCAACATGTGTGAAACTAGGATTTAGAATATTGGCTCTATGGCCAGGGCTCTGCATTAGGGAAGCCATTGAAGCAGCAACGGACTTATTTCCAGAAATGTTTTCCCCTGACCGACGATAGCTAATTCCTACTTGTTGCATCATGTCCCATGGACTTCCATAGGTCGGAGAAGTATGACTGAAGTAATTATTTACTTTCATATCATTAGCTTTCGCACGCGCAACTGAAGCTAGTCGGAGGTCTACTTTCAGTGGGTTTAAGCCTGCAGCACTGCGTTCCTGATTAATCATGTTTACCATGAGTTGCTCATCGGCAGTTAAGGCGGTAACTAAAGGAATGGCTGGGACCTTAGGACTCGGTGAAGGAGCAGGAGTAGGAGTGGGAGTAGGTGTAGGAGCAGGAGCAGGGGTTATAGGTTTAATTGGTTTATAAAAAATATATTTCCATGAAACAACATTTCCGCGCAGGTTTGACGGTAATTGACCTAAAGTGACCCATTGGACTGTGGTTTTAGTGGTTTTAGTCTTTGTAGTTACCGGCACAGTCACGGGAACGCAAGATTGTTTGGTAACACCTGAACCTGTTGAAGAGGCGCCTGTGTTATAGGCGGCTTGTACAGGTAAGGCCGCTGCTGCCATCAGAATGGCAAATGGAAGACCTATTAATAGTCTTGATTTCCTTTTCATACGTGAATTCCTCCTTAAAATTCAACAACTTGTACTTTTTAGAAACAACTCTAGTATAACATAACAAGTTGCCTCTTTGACAACGGTAATTTTTTCACTAAATACAAATTTTTCGTATTAATCAAAAAAAGATGTATAATAAATTACCTTGCTAAGTGAAATCAATGTTATAA
>JBMNTM010000192.1:0-3603 GCA_050945735.1 Desulfosporosinus sp. | reverse complement strand
TTATTAATAGGTTTGAATCAGTATTATATTAAACGGTCAATGTAATATGGAAAACAAATAGCAAAGGGGGATATTAACATGAAAGATTTATTTAGCAAAGGGCTGGCGTTCGGTTTGGGGTTAGCGGCGGTGAGTAAAGAACAGATCGAGAAACTTGTGGATGAATTAGTCAAGAGGGGAGAAGTTTCTGCTTCTGAATCCAAGGATATGATTCGTGATTTATTAGAAAGAGGGGAAGCAGAGAAAAAAGTAATGAACTCCCGTATCCATGAACAACTTGAAAAGCTTCTCAAGGACCTAAAGGTTCCGACTCAAGCTGATCTGGAACGCTTGGAACAACGTATTAAAGAATTGGAAAATAAGATGGAATAGAAGTTACTGATCAATGAGGCCTGAATAGTGTTCAGGCCTCTTCCGTAAACTTCAGTATAAAAAATATTCGGCCAGTTAATCAACTAGAATTTATCCAAGAACCATATTTGCCGTGAAGCAAAGGGGACGTTTTCTATGATTGGAAAAAGGATACGCCATATAAAACGTTATAGAGATGTAGCAATGGTCCTGACGCGCAATGGATTTGGGTTCTTTGTGGAAGAGATGGGATTATTACATATGCTTTCCTTACCAAAACGGCTCCTTACGAACACCGGGGAGATAGATCCTATGACGGTCGGGGAGCGAATACGTCAAGTAATTGAGGAGCTTGGTCCGACTTATGTTAAGATTGGGCAGATTGCAAGTACTCGTGCGGACATCATTCCGGAAAAAGTTCTAAAAGAACTGGAAAAACTTCAAGATAACGTTCCTCCATTTTCATTTGATCAAGTCACTGCGATTATTGAAGAGGAACTTGGCTCCTCCTTGGAGGAGATTTTTTCTTGGATTGATGAGGAAGCGATTGCCGCTGCTTCCATTGGTCAAGTGCATCGTGCACAGTTGCGGACCGGTGAGCTGGTTGCAGTTAAAGTGCAGCATCCGCAAATTAAGGACATGATTGAAACTGACTTGGAAATTCTTCTGGATTTAGCTAAGCTAGCGGAACATCGAATCGAACGGATGAAACATCTTAAATTGCGCGATATTATTGAAGAGTTTTCTAAATCACTGCGCAATGAACTGGATTACACTATTGAGGCAAGAAATGCTGAAAAAATTGCCAAACAATTTAGGAAAGATCCAACGATTCACATACCCGCGATATATTGGGATTATTCCACTCGCACCGTTTTAACAATGGAGTATGTAGAGGGAATAAAACTTAATCAGTACGAGGAGAACGAAAAAAGGGGTTTTGCCCGAAAAGTCATAGCAGAGCAGCTTGTTCATGCTCTTTTTCACCAAGTGTTAATTGAGGGTTTTTTTCATGCTGACCCGCATCCGGGAAATATCTTTCTATTACCAAACAATGTAATATCATTTATCGATTTTGGTATGGTCGGTAGACTAAGCGTAGAAATGAAACAAAATTTTGCTTCGCTTGTGATTGCCATGATGCGTCAAAGTACGGAGGGGATAATTAAAGCGATATTGCGGATAGGGATTGTCCCTGATGATGTTAATCTCCAGTTTCTTACTAATGATATAGACGAATTACGGGATAAGTACATGGATATCCCCATGAGTCGTATCAGTCTTGGTGAGTCGATTAATGATCTGTTTACTGTCGCTTTTCGCCATCGGATTCGTATTCCCTCAGATTTTACTTTACTGGCAAAGTGTTTACTTACATTGGAAGGGATCGTGATAAAACTGGATCCCAAACTCAGCATTATGGATATGGCTGAACCGTTCGGCATTCAGCTGTTTAAGGAACGTTACCGACCAAGTACGATTGCAGGTAGGATTCGGCATAACATCTATGAATTCGGTGATCTTTTAATTGATCTTCCTAAACAAATAAAGGATCTAATCCGAAACTTAATGCGAGGACATATTCGCTTTGAAGTCAGCGTTCCGGAACTTGATATTTTTTTGAGGAAATTGGACCGCTTCACGAATCAAATTTCCTTTAGTATTGTTTTGCTTTCCTTTAGTATTATTTTGGCAGCCCTTATTATTGCATCAGCTTTAGGCCGCGAGCCCATTTTATTTTGGCATATTTCATCCATTGAAGTAGGGTTTACGATGGCTGGCCTTATGTTGATTTGGCTACTTATCTCTATTTTTAGATCCGGAAAGTTTTAGTCAAGAATTACTTGTCCATTCTCGCAGTCCATGTTCGCTTCAGAGTTTTATCACAAACTGAGCGGCGTAAAACTTATCATTCGGATTATTAATGGGAGAGATTTCAACGGTTATATAATCTAGAGCTTGAAAGTTGACTAAGGGAATGGGAATAGAAAAATTCCCTTGATTATCCACACTAATGTTTTGTGCAAAGATCTTGCCCGAGGGGGTAGATATATAATAGCCTTTGCCCTGCGGCTTTGCAAAGAAGTGTAGGTTATTCCAGGAGGGATCAGAATAGGACTGAGTTTGCATAAGTTGTTCTCGGGTCATAGGTTGGGGAAGTGGTTCCCAAACTCCATATATACCAGTGATCTCATAACCTTTAAAGATACGCCCTTTTAGGGTTACAGTTGAACCCGGAGACGCCGTATGGGGAAGCGGAGTAATCTCAGAATAGTGATTGGTAAATTCCTGGGCAATGGCTACCCCGTATTTTCCGACTGCAATGGCTACTCCGACTCCTGTATGATGAGGATCCAAAATGTTTTTTTTATGGCCGTCATTCGGAGGAAGTTCGTTTATCATGGCTGATTGATGTTCAGTAACGATCGTTATAAGTTGTTCTTTCGAGACGCCATAAAAGCCACCTTCAAGCCAAAGTGTCACGCTTTGATTTTCTTTAACTGCATCAAGCCCACCGGCTAAGGTATAGCGACGTTGTGGTTTTTCTCCATTCAATCCCCAGTGACTAATAAAACCCATATTTGCTTCTTCGGAGACATGCTGACGGGCTGATTTGGCGGCCGTTTCATCCCATGTGACTAAGGAAAGGCCAGCTTGGAGACGATCGTTGTTGATAAGGTCAACAACGATCCGTTCAACTTGAGCAATATCTGCTGGTGTTGCTTTAGAAAATGGAAAATGTGGTAGAGGAAGTTTAATAAGACTTTGACTGGACTTTGCAGCATTAGTATTGTTTTGAGACTGAGACTGAAAAAGAGGGGGAATGTTGTTTTCAAAGGGCCATAGTCTATTGCAGCCTTGATTAAAGATGAGTAAAGCTATAGTTATTAACAAGAGTATATATTTGGGCACTATTTATCCCCCTCTACTAATCTAACTTATCAATAAGGCTTCTAACTAAGCCTTCTCTAATATTATAGCGGATACTAAGTGCGCTATACCTTTAAGCAGCAAAACGATATAACCGTTTGTCGAATTGCCGCAGGATTTCCAGGTATCAGTTGGGGTTGCATAAGGTGGGTGCCGGACATGTATTTAAGGATGACCTTGAACATTTTGATTAAATAGGGCTTGCTGAATAGCTAAAAATCGCGAAATTACAAGGGTTATAGGGTCTATATGTCGAATTCTAATGCAAGGAAATATTGAAAAATTGGCTAAAAACCTTGCACTTTAGGAGGATGACCATGT
>JBMNTM010000191.1:0-3609 GCA_050945735.1 Desulfosporosinus sp. | reverse complement strand
CGATTCATCATGATGAATCGGCTTTTCAGACAAAAGACTATCAAAAACAACGGTCTCACTTGCAAGATTGACAGCAGGATGCTTTCCTACATTCGTATATTTCAACTCAAAAGTAAGTTGATCACTCAAATCTACTTTGGGCGACTCCTTTAATACAAAATACGGCCGCGCTGTCTCTTGTTGTGTTTTCCATGCAGATACCGTTAAAAAGACCGTAATTAAAGCCGTAAGTGCTAACACTGTCGTTGAGATCGTTGCGATAATACTCGGCTTCAAAAAACGCTTCTTACGTGGTTTTTCCAACCCTGACTCACCCTCCGTTAATTCTCATCCTGAGCATATGTGTCGAATTCTTATCTTACATCCTTTTAAGCAAATCTGATGTTGGACGTTAAGGAGCTAAGATCCCACTGGTAATGCTCCAAATATCGATAAGAACATAGATTGAGATTTGTTGAACTTAACTCACATTATAATTTTGATCACTAACGTTTTTATTTTTGCTTTTTATACCCAAAATATACGTTATTATTTAGAGCTGGTGAAAGCTTTTGTAAGCACCAGGAATTCTTCAATGCTCAATGATTCTGCTCGTTGCCCATCAGGGATACCTGCATACTGCAATCGTTCTTTGATTTCTCCTTTTCTTAGCCCCAAACCGACCGTCAGTGAATTCCCAATAGTCTTGCGCCGCTGGCTAAAAGCTGCTTTGACCACACGGAAAAAATCCTCTTTATCAACGTCAAAGCCCGGGTAAGTGCGAAATTCTAATCTCAGCACAGCCGAATTGACTTTTGGGGCAGGCCAAAAAGCGCTCGGCAAAACATCCACCACTTTGGTGACTTGGGCAGAAATCTGAACGGCAATAGATAATAAACTATAGATTTTGCTTCCGGGTGCAGCAGTTATTCGATCCGCCACTTCTTTTTGCACCATAATCGTCATCCCAATTAAGTAATCTGCTTGCTTAAGATAATGCATGATCAGCGGGGTTGTTATGTAGTAAGGCAAATTACCGACCAAATATCCTTTCTTGTCTCCCCATAATTCATTCAGATTAAGGTTTAACGCATCTTGATGGACAATTTCTATCGGTAGTCCACGAAACTCTTTCTGCAAAATTTCAATTTTATGAATATCTAATTCAACAGCCCATACTTTTGGCACCTTTTGGGCAAGAACCCGGGTTACTGTTCCAAGACCCGGACCAAGCTCCACAACTGGTATATCCGTCTGTAACGTACTAGCTGAAACAATGCTTTCAATCACTTCATCACTGATCAGGAAAACCTGACCCAGAGATTTTTGTGCGCGTGCCCCACTTTTTATTAGCCGTTGCGTGTACTCAGCAGCGCTCTCCATATCTTGCCTCCTCTAGCGTTTGAAAAAACAACTCACGAGATATCCCAAAACGGTTTAGGCGATGTAGGAATTGTTTGGCATTGGCATCCCCGATCCCAAGCTTACGACCAATTTTTAACCTGTATTCACTTGCCCGCCGCGAACCCACAAGACCGACAGAAATCAAATCCTTAAGCGTAAAATTCTCAACAATAACCCCCTGTTCTTGTTGGATATGCGCAAAAGCCTGCCGTATCTCATCCAAGGCTGCATTTTCTACACCAATATCTCCTTGTTTGGCAGCTGCCTTCTTGGTTATATAAACATGTTTTGCCTGAGGAACATGCGCCCGGATACGGTTGCGAATCTGCTCACCTACCGTATCCGGGTCTGTAAAAACAATCACCCCTTGCCGTTTAGCCATTTCGGCAATGAAATCCAACTTCTTCTTAGTTAAACCATAGCCCTCCGTCCAAATAATATCAATTTTCCCAAGGGCCCGTCGAACTACATGGGCGTCATTTTTCCCTTCCACTACAATAAGTTCCTTGATCATCATTGATACCTCCATTTCAAACGGATATCCGTTTCGGGAGTTCCCTCGTTTAGGAAGTTTATATTATTCTTTGAACATAAAAACGACTTTACTCACTTCACTTTTTCCGATCAAAATAATTATAAAAATAGTTTACCAAAGGAAATAACTTTGACTTTAGGAAAGGAATAATAAATGTTTACAATAATACGATATATATAAACCATTATAACTGCAAAAGGTTGGATTATAAAATAACAACAAGGGGACGAAAGTAATATTTCGTCCCCTAATACCACCATTCTATTTACCAATTTGTGAAGAGAGTTTGTCTCTGGCTGAAATTTACTTATTTTTAGCTTGAGTTTCTCTATTTGTTCCGTAGGTTTTTAGGAGTTGATCCCAAATTGCCGGATCCTCCATTCCTAAACGCCAAATGGCAACACCATGCAGCTTATATTTAAGAGCATCATCCATCTTTGCTCTTAAACTGGGAATATTCTCAAAATAAACCTCATGTCGAACCCCATTAGCTGTATAACTAAATTGAGGCACTTTGGCGTTGGGATCAGTTTGAATTTCTACGCCATGCTTTTTAGCACGTTCCACAGTTTGGGCATAAGATAGATATTCTGGTAAGGTTGGTTTGTTAGATCCCCAGTCAAAGGAGTAAACAGGAAGACCCATTACAATCTTTTCTTTGGGAATTTTTCCCACTGCATATTTGATTACACGATCTACCCATCCTTCGGAGGCAATTGGCCCTTGGGTTGTCCCAAATCCATGCTCATCATATGTCATCAAGATAACTTGGTCAGCAGCTTTGCCTATAGCTGCATAATCATAGGCCCCTGACCAGAGATCAGAAGGGTAGTCCACGTATTTAGCCGGAATTGAGATGTTCAAGACTTTATCTTTAGCTTTTAAGGCTTTACCAAGCTCAGCAACGAAGGCAGAAAAATTATTTCGATCTGCGGGAGGCGTTTTTTCAATGTCCACTGAAATGCCGTCCCAACCATCTTTCGTCGTCAAGTTGACCAGATTCGTCACTAGATTGGCCCTGATAGCAGGGTCAGATAAAACACGGTGAGCTAAATTGGCATCAAAGCCAACCGTACCTTTTAAATTCATATTATGCACAACAGCATAAGCTTTAGAGCCATTTTTTTGAGCTGCTTCTTTAATTTTTAGATCTACTTTACCACTTGGAAAAACTTTACCGGTAGAATCAAATGAATACCAAAAAAATGCAACTTCATCGAGTAGTTTATTATATTTAAGCATTGATTCTTTTGAACCTGGTATAGCTCCTTCTGGGTCAGTGTAAAACCCCAGGACCACTCGTTTTTCAGCTCCTAATACGGATTCGCGCGTTCCCGCTTCAGCTTCCGGTGGATTGGCATCCTGTGAAGTTTGTTCCGGGGGTTGGGGAGGAACAGGAGAGGGTGCGTTTGTACAACCTGTCAAGACAAGTCCAAAAATTAGGACACTGCTCATCATAAAAGTCAGAAACCGTTTCATACAGTCCTTCAACTCCTTAATATTGATTCAGTAACTGACTTTATTTTCCCCACTTTAAATTACGTTATGTATTAAAAAACGTTAAATTTAGCCAAATTAGAATAGTTATGACAAAGTTAATTAGGGCTTGCTGAATAGCTAAAAATCGCGAAATTACAAGGGTTATAGGGTCTATATGTCGAATTCTAATGCAAGGAAATATTGAAAAATTG
>JBMNTM010000190.1:0-3623 GCA_050945735.1 Desulfosporosinus sp. | reverse complement strand
ATCGGCTCAGAGTTCTTTTTTACCCTTTTTACGTTTTCTTTTTAGGAAAGCTACAAGGCTCGTTTAAACAAGCCAGACCTGTTATGAACTAAATCTCAAGGGGTTGTTCAGCATCCCCTAATTAGTATTGTTATCTGTGTTTTCCTCACCTTGATTATCATGATCAATGGAACCATGATTGTGAAGTCTTACATTTATCCGGATAAGGTGCCGGACTTTATGGGCTATAAACCATTTATCGTCTTGTCTGGTTCCATGGAGCCGACTATTTTAACCGGGGATCTTGTTTTGACCAAGGAAATTTCCGCCGGGACAATTGCCAAGGATGACATCATCGCTTTTAAAACTGATAAGAGAATACTGTAGTTACCCATAGAGTTACCGAGGTGGTGAATCAGGATGGCAGTCTATCCTTCCTGACTAAGGGGGATGCCAATATCGGTTCCGATGCCAGTGTGGTCAGACCAGAGAATCTGGAGGGCAAATACTTAGGACGGGTCGGTGGTCTGGGGCGGTTTGCCATATTTTTGCAGACCCCCATCGGAATGTTGATTTTTGTAGTAACCCCACTATGTTTGTTTATTGTTTATGATGTACTGGGACGGAAATGGTGCAGTAAGCAAAAAGGGGATCGGGAAGCTGAGCTGGAAGCCGAGTTGGCAGCTCTCAAAGCAGCCCAAAAGGTAAATTCCAAGTCGGTAAACAAGGATGTAAACTCGCCAAGTTGAAATCGCTTTTGTATATCTATTATACTTTCATCTGAAAGGAGAAGTCATTTAGAACCCATGAAATACAAATGTATTTAAGCTTGTTAAGGGCTTAGGTAAAACTTTATAGATGGTGTATTACAACGGAAAGCAATGAGCTGCGAGTGCAAAACTGGGCGTCTGAATCACAGTAGCGGAAAAACGCAACCGGGGGCTGTCGCGAAACGAACAGAAGTGCTTGTCGGCAACGGTCCCTTTTGTGTAAATAAAATAAAACTGTGGATCCTGAAAAATCCACAGTAGGTGTATAATTGAGTTATGGACGGGCGATTCATCCCCCACCTATAGAAGAGGTAGACTTCTTGCCAATTATTTAAAAATGATAGGGGTTTTTAAATGGATGATAACAAGATCTTAGAAATGTTTGCTCAACTATTGCAAGGGCAAACGGAGTTAAGGCAGGGACAAGAGGAGTTAAGGCAAGGACTAGAAGAGTTAAGGCAAGATATGGTCCGCATGGAGAATAAATTCACCGAAAAAATTTCAGGGCTGTATGATTTCGTTTCATATCAAAAAGAAGTTAATAAGGATTTGGCAGAAAGCATCGTTAGGATTGAAAAAAAGGTTGATGTGCTCCAAATGGAAACAGCACACCTAAGAAGGGTAAAATAAATCCGCATTTAAGGATTTTGCGTAGGGCTGTTAGGAAATAGCCAAACTAATTAAGGAGATCATGA
This sequence comes from Desulfosporosinus sp., assembly GCA_050945735.1. Lineage (GTDB taxonomy): Bacteria > Bacillota > Desulfitobacteriia > Desulfitobacteriales > Desulfitobacteriaceae > Desulfosporosinus. Next base: position 2,179 of record JBMNTM010000190.1, on the reverse strand, counting down.
CTATATATTCGATTCGAACGTCAACTAAATTAGCACCGTTAAAAGAAGTGGATACCTGGGCTATGGATAGTGCCGATGATTGATGATTATTGAAAAAACACAACTCCCAAACAGGGGGTTGTGTTTTTTCAGTTGGTATTGCTTACTACATTATTAAAATTAAAGTAAGTAATTACATTACACTGCCTGCTATATTACCCTATATGTAATATATTAATACATATAGGGTAATAAAAGGAGTTGGTGGTATGCTCGGTAAATTATTCCCATTAGGTGGTCCTGTGTCGGAGAGAGACATTGTGGACCGCGAAGATTTTTTGGTTTCTCTTGGGACACGTTTATTAGAAGGACAAAGCATCATGTTAGCCGGTCCGCGTCGGATCGGTAAAACATCCTTGGCATTAGAGGTTTTAAGACGGCTTAAAACAAAGGGTAGTTACGTTGGTTTTGTTGACTTGTTTAGATATAACAAAAAAAAAGAACTGGCCCTTGCGATTATTGATGCTTGTTTAGAAAACCGTAGTGGCATTAGCAAGACTACAGCAGCTTTAAAGGATGGGCTAAAAAAAATAGCCGGTGGAGCAAAACTAACTGCAAAGGTACAGGATCTCGAAGTCGCATTCGGTTTATCAAACGAGAGTAGGATGAGTGATGATGAACTATTCGCTTATGCTCTTCAGCTTCCTGAAATTCTTGCAAAAAAGGATAAAAAACATATCACAGTGGTCTTTGATGAATTTCAAGAGATTATTCGCATAGCCGGCGAAGACGCGCTTAGGATAATGCGCTCTTATTTTCAGACGCAACAAAGTGCTGTCTATTTATTTCTTGGTTCAAAAGAGGGTATGATGAATACTATCTTCGGTGATAAAAGGCAAGCTTTTTACCGATTTGCAACTATATTGCCCATTCCCTCTATCCTAACGGATGCTTGGAAAGAGTACCTTTCTAGCAAATTTCGCGAACGGGGAATAGTAGCAAATGATAGAGCATTATCTGAAATTCTTGATTTAAGTGGAGGGCATCCTCAAGATACGATGCTTTTATGTTCGGAAATTTACTACGCGCTTCTAGAAGCGGGGGAAGAGAAACTTACCCTTGATTTAGTAAGAACAGGTTACAATAGGGCCTTCTTAACCTTGTCACCAGTTTTTGACGAGCTTCTAGATGAATTGGGGAAAACCCCTAATGTTCGGCACGTTCTAATCCGTATAGCAAAGGGATTACGCATTTATTCGGGATATAACGGTAATCCAAACGAGATAAAGCGAGCAGTTGACACACTTAGAGCGAAAGCTGTTATTGAAAAATCTAGTCGGGGTAATTATTATTTTTTGGAACCAATGTTTAGGGATTATTTGGTAAACAAAATAGATATTTATTAACAAAAATAGGGTACTATTAATTTAGTTACTACCAGGGAAGGTTCAATATTGCAAAATGGCTTGTATACCATGAACGCAATTAAAACAGCAGATCGTAACAAATATGAAAAATTTTGAAGAAACGTTTGTGATTCACTATACGGGAGACACAACAGTATGTCTGATTGGATATCGTAACCTGCAGTACGGAGAAAGTGGATGGAAAAAAGGGGTGTTTTTATGAGAAAACTAGCTAAATTAATAGCACTAACAACGCTATGCATGTTCATGGTACTAACTTCTTTCGTAAGTGTCCAAGCTGCTCCAATTAAACCGAACGTTACGCGGATATGCGGTTATGATCGTTTCCAGACAGCGATTTCAATAGCAAAAGAAGGATTTAAAGACCAAAAACTACAAAATGTACTAATAGCTTCGGGTTACAGTTTCCCGGATGCCCTGGCGGCCAGTCCTCTTGCTATGAAACTGAATGCAAGTAACCGAGCAAATAAAAGTGTTAGGCGGGACGGCTGCTGTCCCTGAATTGGCAGTTGATCTCGTCGACGCTGGTTTGGGGAATTCAACTATCCCATACCCTGAATCGGCTCCAAAACCGGCTCTTACTCCAGCCCCAGCCCCTAAACGGATAAGAATACCGTAGTAACCCAACTGGAAGTATTATTTAAAATAGATTCCACTGCAAAAACAGGTTGTTTAACCCCTATGGGGGTTTTCAATAGTAAAAATTGTCTTGAGCAGATAGCTCAAAAAGTTCTTTTTCAACTGAAGATCGCTAATTTAGACCTCCATTACTA
>JBMNTM010000189.1:0-3634 GCA_050945735.1 Desulfosporosinus sp. | reverse complement strand
CGCTCAAAGGGATCTTTCACTACCGATTTGCGTAAATATCCCCGCTCGTAGCCACGACGAACCCCTTCGTTAATGGCTTCAGTGAGGTCCCCGCCGATTACATGTAAATCCTGACCAATTTCTACAAAAATTACTGCCATCCCAGTATCCTGACACATTGGGACTCTTTCCCGTTGTGCTATTTCAGCATTTTCAATAAGCCGTTCCAATACTTCAATACCTAATGGAGAGCACTCATTTTTTAAGGCCTGTTGAAACCCTGTCATGATGTCCGAACCCAGGTCATAATTTGACTCTAAACATAGTATTTCAACTGCTGAAATAATCTTTTCAACGACTATTTCCTTCATCTTCTCTAATGTCCTTTACTACAATCCATCTTAAGTAACCCATTCACCTCCCGCCTTAAGGGCGGATGTCCTCCGGGTAAGTAAAGATAGAAGTATTAATTTCGAATATTGTATAATTCTAATATTTTAATTATATCTTTATTTTACTCCTATAAGACAAGTAAAAGCAAGAGGCAATCTTGAGGATTTGCTATAGGATCAAAGCCCCTCTTCTAGTTTCCACGAGATAATCCGTAATTCCCTTGGTTATTCTACGCTGTAGACCTTAATTATCTTATTGGCATAACCATATTATACCATGGATGAAAAGGCTTAATTAAATCATTCTAAAGCAGTGTCAAGCAAATCCTCGTAACCCTTTACTCCGCATCCTATAGCCCCATTAAATTGTGGCTCCTTCGGTACGACAACCTTTTTTCCCGACCCAGCTTCCAAAAGCATACCTACCGCGCGGTTGTGCGCAACCCCCCCGGTAAACACCAAAAACTCCCCGGCAAATGAACGCAGGAGAGGCAAAATGCGCTTAACAATTGTCGTGTTTACCCCAGCCGCAAGTTCAGCTAAGGGGAAACCTTCCACGATCTTACCGATCAACTCGCTTTCGCCAAACACCGCGCAAGTTGAGTTCAACTCCACCGGATCATCTGCATATTGTCCAAGTTCCTCAAGTGAGACGCCCAGGACAGTCGCCATATTTTCCAGATAGCGTCCGGAAGAAGCTGCACACTTATCGTTCGTCAAAAAATCAATCATTTTTCCCTTGCGGACCTGGACAATTTTACTATCTTGCCCACCTAGATCGACCAGAGTAAAATCCTGAAGTCCAGTCTGAAAAATCGCTCCCAGTACATGCGCCTTAAGCTCCGGAATAGCCTCTCCTCCGGCAAGTTCCAAAGTATTACGTCCATAACCGGTGGATACTATGCGCTCTACCGCAGGCAATCCCATACCTGCAAAGTCCACGACCAGTTTACCGCCCTGCTTTCGCCCATACTCCCGGTAAAAATGAATCGTGTCCAAGCTTTTTAAATGATGGATCTCTAACCTTCCTTCCGCAAACTGTGAACCCATAAGGGCGATCTTCACACTCCGGCTTCCCAAATCAATGCCACAAACAGTATGTTCAGACATCAGTCACTCTCCTTTATACTATGTACAAAGTCTTAACCCCGAGGATCGTGATCTCACGATCCGACGGCCTTTGCGGTCGAACGTAGCCAAACACGGCGAAAGTGTTCTTTCATAGAAAGGACATGTCTCACGACCCGAGCATAGATAGAAAAGACTCTAATCTCATTTTACTACGCGCATCCAACCCCGTTGGATTTTCCCCTTCCAATGTCAGAATCGGGTAAGCCAGCTTCTTGCGGATTATCAAGTCCTCAATCTGACGATAACAAAAGCTTTGTGTATAGTGAATGATGCCGTCAAGCCTGCGGCTCTCTGCCTCCCGGGCGATATCCTTAATGCGTTGAAATACATTGTAAGGATATGTGTATAAGCGGTACTGTTCCACGATGTCATCCGTCTCAAAGGGCATCGCAAACTGTCTCTGAACCTCATTGAAAACAACACGGGCGCCATGTTCTTCCAAAAAATCGTAAAGTGTGGGAAAAATAGGCGGAACCCCGATAAAACCCAGACGAATTTCACGCCCCTTTTGGCGTGTTCCCAAACGAACCTGCTCCGGAAAGGGCTCCCGCTCCTGTGCCTTTTGGATAAACACTTTCAGCTCTCGGGCAAAACCGTCGGGATCGCCGTTAAAATCGGAACAAGAAACAAGGTAAAGGTGATTTTCAAAGCCACTCACCTGGTTTTCTTGCCAAGTCAAGCGATCAATTACCCACGCCAGGTTTCGCACCTGATCGAGACGTTCTTTCTGCCGCTTTACACTCTCCCAATCAGTCCCTAAAGTTTCAATCAGCTTGTCTATTTGGAGACGCAGCAGATCAGAATCCCGATCATACGGAAAGGAAAAAGGGATAATTTCGATCCCGGCCACTTCCCATGTTTCCATCAAAGCGTGCGTATTACTGCAATCGCCTTGGGTCACGGCAATAATGCGCCGAATATCCGGATTATGCAAAGCCGTCGAGTACAAACCCTTTATCCAGCCGCACACATTCCGCGGAAAACCAGCCAACTCCGCCTCTTCCACTCGCAACATCGCTTCCGGACTTGTAATAAAAATATTGTTCAAATCAACCGGTATATCACCCGCTGCATAAATTACTTCGACCGGTACCGTGGTTGTTAACCCGATTTTAGCCATAATAATTGTAACTCCTTACCCGAAAACTTGTGTGACAGTGTGCCGGGCACTTACGAGCCGGCGCAAACCAATCGTTCAAGTTCCCGATGCTTAGCACCTTGTGCCTGCACTACTTACTTATTCACCGAGAATTACTTGTTTTACTTGTTTGATTGGTTCCTGGAGCAGCGTATTTCCGACCTGTTGAAAAAGACCGGGATCTCCACTCACAAAATAGCGGCTTCGGCGATGATTTCTATCTGCAACCGAAGATGATGGACAACCAATCAAACCCGACCGTTCCCACTCCTCCATATGTTGCAACAATAATTCAAGCTCATTAACAACAGCCAAGGCCGGATCAACAATTAAGACATCATCACCCAGGAACTCCCGGATCACCGGTTCAAGGAAAGGATAATGCGTACATCCTAAAATTAGAGTATCCACACCGGCCTCCTTCAGTGGTGTCAGATACATTTGCGCAATCCCGCGGGCTTGGGGGGAATTTGCCAATCCAGCCTCAACCAAGGGCACAAAGAGAGGACAACCCTGCGCTTTGACCAAGGCTATAGCCTGCTCTCCTTGTTGCCAAGCCTTTCGGAGGCTCAAGTCTTCCGGTAAGATCCCTTTCATCAATGCTCGTTTCACAGCGGAGACAAAAGCTTTGCTGCGCACGGTGGTTTCTGTCGCAATCAGTCCAATTCTTCCGGCTATAGTTTTTCTTACTGCTAAACGGGTACCTGGTTCCACCATACCGATCATCGGGAGGTCAAACTGTTCCCGCAGAAAGGGAAGCGCTGTTGCTGAACTGGTATTACAGGCAACAACAATTACCTCTGCCCCTTGCCCAACCAGAAAAGTACAAATTTCTTCTCCGAAACGGATCAGTTCTTCACGGGCACGGTTTCCATACGGAACCCGTGCCGTATCGCCAAAATAGACAATTTGGACATTCGGCAGTTTCTCCAAAATCTCCTTCATTACGGTAAGCCCACCAACTCCAGAATCAAAAATACCGATCACCCGTTGT
>JBMNTM010000188.1:0-3643 GCA_050945735.1 Desulfosporosinus sp. | reverse complement strand
ACTGATGTATTCAAAGGTAATGTTACTAAGGATAAGAATAAAAGTAGAGAAATAATTACTACAGAAGATGAACTAAAATCTTTTGAATATATAAAATCAATGTTGGCAAAGTATGGAAGAGGTGTAGACTATTTAGAATATCCGTGATTTCATGGAAATCAAAGGAGAGCTGAATGTGCGGGAGTTTTTTGAGGGTTACCATGTTACCCCGCAAGATGTCTATAGCAAGAAAGCTACTGTGACGGGATTGGCGGTTCAGGCCGATTTACTTAAGGGATATCGGACGGACCCAGAGCGGGAACGTTTGCTGGTCCCTGCACTGGGGAGGTTGTCCTTTATAAATTCCAGGCGCTGGATTCGTTTTCTGCAGGCCATTCTGCCGCAGATCCGGATGGGCAAAGGGATGTCAGCGAAAGGGATGTCAGCGAAAGGGATGTCAGCGAAAGGCGTGTCAGCGCCCACTTTGTCAGCTGTGGAAAGAACCATGCTCGTCATGTTTTACTATACGCTGTGGGGAAAAGGTTTGGATGATCTGAGCAAGCGTTTTGCTTCTATTGAAGAAGCTATCTATTGGTTGATTGACGATCCCTTATTGTATAGTGAACTAATGGATTTACTGGAATATCAGTATTTAAAAATAGATTTTGTGGACAAGCCACTGGCTGAATTGGCTCAATTGGAAAAGGCAATTCCTCTGGACTTATATTGCTCGTATACTTTGGAACAGATTTTGGCGGCTCTGGGGAAACATACCGAGAAAAGAAAGAGCCCTTTCCGGGAAGGCGTGCTTTATTTGGCTGATCAGCAGCTGGATGTTTTCTTTGTCACCTTAAACAAGTCGGAAAAAGATTATTCGCCATCCACGCTGTATCAGGATTATTCTATTAATGAGGAGTTATTTCACTGGCAGTCCCAGAGTCGGACGACGGAGGAATCGATCACCGGGCAGAGGTATATTAACCAATCTGTTAATGGCGGGAATGTATTGTTCTTTGTGAGAGAATACAAAAAGGAGGCATCATTTGCCTCGCCGTTTACCTGTCTTGGCTTTGCTGATTATCAGAGTCATTATGGTTCTGCCCCGATCAGTATTGTTTGGAAGATGAAAGTGCCTATGCCGGGGTTTGTGATGAAGAAGACGGTGAAGGTTTAACATAATGTTCGGAGAGTATATACGTTGGAATTCCGCTTTAGCGAAACTAGTGCCATCGAAATTAACGGAATTATGGTGGAATTTAAGGATAATCTTGAATGTTTCATAAGGGGGAAATATTATGGGCTTTCGTTTTTTCAAACGAGTTAATATCCTTCCGGGTGTCAGTATGAACTTTAGTAAGTCAGGGCCGTCCTTTTCATTTGGTCCAAGAGGAATGAAATATACTGTTGGAGCTAAAGGAAGTAGGACCACTTTTGGAATTCCTGGAACCGGCTTATATTACACTACTACAAACAGTCACAAACGAAAACCTGGAGGTACTCAGGCAAATTCACAAAGACCAGGAACTCAGCAGCCAGTCTCAAATAATGTAAACCTGGGGTTTTTTCATCGACTGCTCTTATCTCCCCAGGAAAAGCAATTATTAAATGGACTTAATGCGTTTGCCGCAGGTAACAATGATGCGGCTTTCCAATTTTTCCAGCAAGGCTCGGCTTTGCCCGACTGTGCATTTATGTGTGGATTTTTGGCCTTGGGACGGGACGATTATCGGACTGCCGAAGTGTACTTGCAACAATGCCAAGCTAATATTGGGGAACTGGGGAAAGCTATTAATAACATTAATGCTAATCTGGAACTATTACTTGATATTTCAGAATATATCGAAGCACCAGTCAGTGTTGATGTACGCGGCTTGGGCTTATCCCTGGTTGAGGCTTACCAACATTTGGACAAGTATAATGATGCTTTGCTTATATTAGAAAGATTATGGAACAGTAATCCTTCTGATAAGGTTATCTGCCTTTCCTTGATTGACTTAGTCAGTCTCTCTCCTATATCCAGCAGGCAACAGTTAAATGATGTTATCGATATGACTAAAACAATCGTAAATGAAGAACCCATTGATACAAATATTCTTTATTTAAGGTCCTACGCACTCTATCGGTTAAGCCTTGCTGATGCAGCTATAACCCAATTATCCGCCATCCTTCGAAAAAAGAAAAATCGTCCGGAAGTACTGATGCTGGATATTCGCTATCTCCGGGCTCAAATATATGAGGAGCTCAACCAAGAGGCTAAAGCCAAAAAGGACTATCAAGATATTTATATGAAAAATCCAAAGTATGAAGACGTAGCAGCAAGATTAGGAATTATTTGAATTAATTATTGACTTCATAAATTATTATTTTTTCGATAATGGCAAACTGAGTTTATTCGGGCCACATAAGTTAAAGCGTTTATCTCAACCAAGTGATTGACATGACATGCATTGCGTGTAGCGAAAGAGCTTGATGCAGATGAGGAGGATTGGCAACGGTTCGTGGACGACCTTAAACGACGAAAGGAGTAATCTTGTACATATGGTTCAACTACGTTATAAAACCGGCAAAAAAGGAGTGCCAATCCTCAAGAACACAGACATTGACACCGATGCCGAACTTTTGCTTCGGAATTATAATCCTGTGAAACTCCTGGGGCGAATGGGATGGGGAAGACGATGTAATTGAAATGATCCGCAAAAAAGATAAATACAAGGTGAAACTCATCAGAGACGAGCACAACAGTCATTACAAAGTGCTGGGACAAGCTCGAAAATAAAACACTGAAGATTAAATAAAGCTGAAGGAAAAGTTTACAAAAAAGGATTTGACATTTTCACCTAAGAAGCATATCATAATATCAACAGAACCCGACACGCCTCTCAATGATGCGGACCACGTCGGGTCATCTATTTTGTGAGGTATTTTTATTCATCGAATTAAAGCAATATCAGCCACCTATAACAATTGAACAACAAATTGAAAACTTGAAAAAGTTAGGACTTGTGATTAATGATGAGGAAGAGCGCTTTAAAGCGTTATTATCGAAGACGCGGAAAACAGTCGAGCATGAAATTAAAAATGGTTTTGCTAATGTACCAAGAGGCTGCTTGATCCAGTTAGAAAAGCAAGCTCAAGAGTATATTTTAGCGAATATCCGTAATGCGGTGAATAATAAACTCAACCTGATCGGCAAGCTCGTGATTTCATGGAAATCAAGGGAGAATGTAGAACGGCACTTTGACATCGGGCCAAACAGCAGATTAGAATTCCTATGAAACTTGGAAAACAGCACTTAATTATTCGATACAGCACAATATAACCGTGAAAACAGCACAAACATGCAGGTAAAGTAAGAATGACCATGATGCAAACACCATGGTCAGAGGATAGTCATATGAAATTGTTGGCTTTTAGTGCACGAAGTGCTTCGGCGACGGTGGCAGCATCCACCGGGTTCATGATAGAAGCAAGGCGCTCATTGTTCCAGAAGTAATCGCCATAATCGGAGAGATCAGATTCCACATTAAAGGCAGGGATATTGATAAAAGCACCGTTTATATATTTACCAATAAGAAAGAGAAAGGCACTGCGACTGCTGATATAGATTTCATAGTGACTGCCGTGATTAACGAGACGGGTAACGGTACCTGACCAACGCTGAAAG
>JBMNTM010000187.1:0-3661 GCA_050945735.1 Desulfosporosinus sp. | reverse complement strand
TATCACTATTATTTGGGATAAAGCGTGGACGACGTGTACGATCATTATTATTATAACGATTATATCCGCTTTGCTGTCCGCCCTGGTTATATGGACGATAAGGACGATTACCACCATCACGATTGTAATTTGAATTGTAACCGTTTACCCTTGGACGATACCCACCGTCATGGTTTACGTTCTGACCTTGATTCTGATTTTCATCATTTTCAGACTGCATAAGTCTGTCTTCATTTTCTGTACTCATGGTTTAAAAATTAAAATTTAGAAAAGCCCTCTCGGGCGTTGTTGTTAGGATAAAAAATCAAATACCGGTATAGTTGTGTGGCGTTATAGCACGCAACTCATCTTTTACATTTTCACTTACGTTCAATGAATTAATAAAATTTTGAATAGAATCTTTAGTAATTGCATCATTCGTCCGTGTCAGAGCTTTTAAAGCCTCATAAGGATGTGGATAACTTTCACGGCGCAGAATGGTTTGGATCGCTTCAGCTATCACACTCCAACTGTTGTCCAAATCCTCGTTGATCTTTTTCTCATTTAATAACAATTTATGTAATCCCTTTAGGGTACTCTTAATAGCAATAACAGTATGCCCCATGGGAACACCTATGTTGCGGAGTACAGTAGAATCAGTCAAATCACGTTGCAAACGAGATATCGGCAACTTCTGTGACAAATGGTTTAAAATAGCATTTGCCAATCCGAGATTACCCTCTGCATTCTCATAATCAATAGGATTCACCTTATGCGGCATAGCACTCGATCCTACTTCTCCTTCCTTAATTTTTTGCTTGAAGTATTCCATCGAAATGTACATCCAGAAGTCACGATTCATATCAATCATAATCGTATTGATACGTTTCATAGTATCAAAAATAGCCCCTAAACTATCGTAATTCGAAATCTGAGTAGTATACTGTTCACGTTCCAGCCCCAGTTTCTCACTGACAAATTTATTGCCGAACGACTTCCAATCAATTTCCGGATAAGCTACATGGTGGGCATTATAATTTCCAGTTGCACCACCGAACTTAGCAGTAATAGGAAGTTGCTTCATTGCACTCAACTGACAAGTCAAACGATATGAGAATACTTTAATCTCCTTTCCCAAGCGAGTTGGTGAAGCCGGTTGACCATGAGTTTTTGCCAGCATAGGAACATCTTTCCAACATTCCGCATACTTGTCAAGCAAATCAATGAGTTCCTGAAGCTGAGGATAGTATATCTCGTCGAGTGCGTCCTTCAAAGAAAGAGGGACTGACGTATTATTAATATCTTGTGAAGTTAATCCGAAGTGTATAAATTCTTTGTATTCCTCCAACCCATCCATCCGGTCGAACTGTTCCTTAATAAAGTACTCCACAGCTTTAACATCGTGGTTAGTCACACTTTCTATTTCCTTCACGCGGGATGCATCCTTCTCGGAAAAGTTCTTATAAACATTACGTAAAGTCTCAAACCTTTCATGGTCAAAGTTCTTCAGTTGTGGTAAAGGCAATTCACACAGCGCAATAAAGTATTCTATTTCTACGCGTATTCTGTAACGAATCAGAGCAAACTCTGAAAAATAAGAGGCTAAGGCTCCCGCCTTTCCTCTATAACGGCCATCTATAGGTGATACGGCCGTAAGCATATCAAGTTCCATTTGCCTTTAAGCTATTAAATTGCTAATAATGATATCCGTTGCAAATTTAAGCAATTTTTCAAACCACACTCATAGTTTATCGCTAAAGATACTTAAAAAATATAGGGAAAAACATTAATCCAACCACTATGATAATATGATATATTACCAAATTATTACATAATAAAAGAAAGTAGCTACGTTCGCACGCAGCCACCTCAGCCTTAAAAGATTTAACTATGAGAGAGAATATTAGAAAAACAATTCTTATACACTTCTCTATATTAAATGATTAAATGCACATTCAAGTATGAGTCTCGACTTTCCTAATTATAAAGTGGTCAATTTCAAATTACGCCATAGTACTTTTATGCCGCCGCCTTCGTGAATCTGAAGGGCTATACGACCATGCCCATTCCCTATCTGCTCGTCCTGAATGTTTACCATTTCCTGACCGTTCAGCCATGTAGTCACATGAGCACCCTGAACCTTAATACGCATCGTATTCCATCCCTCTTCTTTTAAGATATTCTCCTTCTCGTCCGGAATTTGGACAAGCCAACCCCGACCGTACGACTCGTATATGCCACCGGTGTCATTGCCCTTAGGAGCCACCTCTACCTGCCAGCCCTCGACAACAGCATCCTTATCTACAATAGAACGGATGAACACGCCGGAATTGCCGTTCGACTCCTGTTTGAATTCGAGTGTCAAATCAAAGTCATCATAGTACCGGGTGGTGGCAAGATAGCCATACTTCTTCTCAGGGCCGCTCTCACATATCAGCAGACCGTCTTTTACATACCAAAGTTCCTTTCCGAAGGATTCCCAGCCTGTCAAGTCCACACCGTTGAATAATTCAACCCTTTCTTCTTTACGGGGTAACTCTTTCAGCTTAATATTACGAAAAGAGGCAGGATAACCATGGTCTTGCAAGCAAATAACTCCTTTACGGGACAACCCATACTCCGGAGCATCCGACCATTTGCCACTTTTCTTTCGTTGGAACCAATCATCCGTCCAAGCATCAAACTCAAGTATCTGCTCCCCATTGAGCCAATGCTCTACATGACCATTGTCAAAAACTATCTTAGAAGTATTCCATTCACCCGCCGGATGAACTTTCATCTTCGACTTGTCAGGTAGGTACATCGCATAATCAACACCGAGTTTCTGCCATTCCTCTAATTTCTCCGGAAAATTTGCCTCATCTATCAGTTGATATTCCGGACCCGTAACGTAGGGAACTTTAAACTGAGGACGTTCTACCACATGATAAAGCATACCGCTGTTGCCTCCCTTCGAGAGTTTCCAATCCCACACAAGTTCAAAATTCGCATATTCCTTATCCGTTACGATATAGCCACTTCCATCACTGCCATCCCCCTTTGCCTGTATACATCCGTCTACCACATGCCAAGGTTCCGTAAGCCTCGTGCCATTATAGTCTCTCCAACCATTCAGGCTCTGACCGTCAAATAAAAGAACCCAGCCGTCTGCCTCCTCTTCCGGAGTCAACGTGTTTTGACGACCTCCTACACATGAGTATAACACAATTGACATAAAGATGGGAAATGCACATATCAATATCTTTTTCATAACTAATCTTTTATTTCTATGTTTTATTAATATATATATTAGAAAAACAACATTAATTATTAATTATTATTTATTATAAAATTTCATCTGTAATATAATTAAAGTAATCAATACACTTTCTAATATCAGGAACAGAATTATCCCAATTATACTCATACTCAATGGCAAAATACCCCTTAAATCTCTGAGTCTTCAAAATTTCCAATATTTCCTTTACATTCAATATCCCTGTACCCCAGATTACATCATGTTGCCATTCACTATTTGTTTGAGGAGGTTCAATATCCTTAAAATGCAACGAAATAATCCTTCCTTCTAATTTTCGTAAGCACTCTAACTGATTCAATCCACAACGATTCCAATGTCCAACATCTGCACACGATCCAATATTCTTATCACGGGAGGAAATTGCATTAAATAAATCCTGCGGAT
>JBMNTM010000186.1:0-3670 GCA_050945735.1 Desulfosporosinus sp. | reverse complement strand
TTTATGCGATATTTCTGCAGCTTTTAGCCAGTTTTTTCGATATAGCTCTTTGATTCTAAACTTGACAAATTGTTTATTATTTTATGCAACGACAGTGATTTTCAGTATAAAAACAGCAGAAGTGCATGAAATATGGTACAATTCAGTAAATGCAGAATATTCAAAACTCTTATTAAGCACCTTAGTAGACTATTCGTTTTGTTCCTTACCTATTAAATGATTGGAGATGTGAATTTGATTACAGAAGTTTACCCGAATATATACAGAAATGAAATACCACTCCCCAAAAATCCTTTAAAAGCTCTCAATAGTTACATAATAACATCAAAGAAGAGGAATTTAATCATCGATACAGGCCTAAACAAGTCGGAATGCCAGACTGCCTTTATGAGTGGTTTAAAGGAACTGAATATTGACTTAAAAAAAACTGATCTCCTGATTACTCATATGCATATCGATCATTCGGGTCTTGTTCCGGTTCTTAAAAAATACGGAGTACAGACAATCTATTTCAGTAAGACAGATGGAGAGCTGTTTAATCAAATCCCTTATAGGGATTACTTAGCAATCAATAAAATATTTGGTTTAAAAAAAAATCATGCGATCACTTCAAACAAAGAGTTCGGGACGATAATGTTCGAGCCACTAGTATTCGCCCCGCTGTATGAAGGTAACGAAGTTGTTCTGGGAGATTATTGCTTTGAAGTCGTGGATATTCCTGGTCATACCCCCGGACATATTGGTTTATATGAAAGAAAATATCGGCTGTTTTTTTGCGGAGACCACATTCTGGATGAAATAACTCCACATATAGCATTCTGGGGGTTTGAACAGGACATCCTGGCTACGTATTTAAATAGCCTAAAAAAAATGTATATGTATGAAATTGATTACTTATTTACAGCCCATCGCCAAATCATCAGGGATCACCGGAAAAGAATCATAGAGCTTTTAGACCATCATGATGAACGCCTAAAAGAAGTATTGACTATTTTAAGAAGCGGTAAAATGACGCCCAGTGAAACGGCTTCTTATATGCAATGGGATTTAAGTCAGAAAGAATGGCAGGATTTTCCGCCTGCTCAAAAGTGGTTTGCTTCCGGAGAAGCTTTGTCTCATTTAGAGCATTTAGTCCATAGTGGAATCGTAGGCCGGAACGATAATAATGGGACCTTCTTTTATACCTTGCTAAGATAGATTATGATAAATCTTTGAGTTTAATTTATTGAACGAGTTTATTTGAGAAAACCGTAGAGAATTGTATCCTCTGCTTCTTTCTCCGAAAATCCCATAGTCATCAATTTAATTAACTGCTCTGATTCAATTCTTCCAATGGCCGCTTCATGAACAAGTTGAGCTTCATTATGATAGGCAGAAATCCGCGGGGTGGAAAGAACCACGGCGTTATGCATAATAATTGCATCACATTGGATATGCCCGCGACATTTATTTTTCCCGGCTAAATCAAAATAGAATACTTGCTTGGAATTATTCTGGGCAACGGACCGTGAAATAATTTGCGCTGAAGATGCTGCGCCTAATAATTCAACATTAATATAGGATTCTGCTTCTTGATCCAGATTGGTTAGGAGACGTTCTGTGACCACAAGCTTGGCATTACCCATCAGACGGATGTCGGTTTCTCTTTTTGTGCGGTCAACTCCCTTAATTTGCACTAGCTCAAGTTCGATAACGGTCCCTGCTTCTGCCTCAATGACTGTCTTAGGATTTAAAACCCGTTGTCCTGTTCCTTCACCCTGACCATAGTGTTTTTCAACATACTTGACTTTGGCTCCTTTTCGGACATAAAAGGTGTGTATCCCGTTATGCTGGGATTTAAGGCTTCCACCGTTATGAATTCCACATCCAGCGATAATCACTACATCTGAATATTCTCCGATTTCAAACGTATTATAGACCTGATCATTGAGATTTTCTTTTGTCAAAATGACTGGAATATGAACACTTTCTCCCCTGGTATAGGGCTTGATAATCACATCAATCCCAGAATTATCTTTTTTGGTGATTATATCAATATTAGCGGTCGTATTTCGTTGTACCCCATGGCCGTTTTTACGGATATTAAAAGCCCCTTGGGGGATTTCATGCAGATCAGCCACTTTTTCCAGCATCAGTTTATCTAATGCATTCAGCATTCTGACCAAATCCTTTCTCACATTTTGTACTGCACAAACAGTTTTCGTCTTTCAAAATTCCACCAAGAATAATATCTCTGTTGGATTGGGCACTGATCTTTCCATTGGACATGATTATTATTTCATCCGCCAACTCCATGATTCGTTCCTGATGAGAAATGATTATAATAGAAGTATCATATTCCATATGGATATTCTTAAAAGTTTCCGCAAGCTTTTGAAAACTCCATAAATCAATTCCTGCTTCCGGTTCATCGAAAATTGCAACTTTTAGATTTCGGGCAAGCACGGTTGCAATCTCAATTCTCTTCATTTCTCCTCCGGAGAGATTGGAATCCACATCCCGATCGAGATAATCCTGGGCGCATAAGCCAACGTTATAAAGCAAATCACATATATTTATATTGTCCGGATTATAGGAGGCAGCCATTTCGAGAAGGTTTTTCACTTTTATGCCTTTAAAGCGAGGCGGACTCTGAAAGGCATATCCAATACCCAGGCGTGCTCGCTCGGTTATAGTCATGTGCGTAATATCTTGGTTATCGAGCAGGATTTTACCTGAGGTAGGCTTATAAACTCCCATAATAATCTTGGCGAGTGAAGATTTTCCCCCACCGTTAGGCCCCGTAACAACATAGATCTTTTTATCGTAAAGGGTTATATTTACATTTCTTAGGATTTCAATACTTTTATCCCCTTCTAATTCCAGAGATACTTTCTGCAATTCAAGCATGAATATTTCTTCCTCCTTTGTACTTTCACATGTTTAAGAATACCATATTCAGACCAATTCACCAATTACTTCACCGTTTTTATTATCCATTTATTAAAAGATTCTACGTTATCAAAGGCTAAAGCCGGATTCATAGCTAATACTTTTTGAACTTGTACAGTTTCAGCCCAGAGTGCACTAATCGGGAAAACACCCACTTCTTTAGCAGCCTGTACATCATAGGCGATGTCACCTATATACACAACTTCATCCGGAGAAAAATTCCAGAGTGTGAGAACCTGTCTGATATGTTCAGGTTTACTGGCGCGGTGTTCGGAACCGGTTATTATTAACTCGAAAAATCGTTCTAAGCCGGAATATTTTAAGGAAATTTCCATGCTTCCGGCACCCTTTCCAGATACAAGGGCTAACTTTATCTTACGCGCATGCAAGAGAGTCAGAGTCTTGATAATCCCTGGAAATGGCTCGGCATAGTGTACATGAATTCGGTCATACTCATTTAGATAATACTGCAGAGCATCTTCCCAGGAATCAGGGAATAGTTTCTTAAAGATACCTTCTTCAGAAGGACCGAATAACGTACATATTTCTTCCTCAGCGTAAACACGCCCACTGAATTTTGATAGGGTAGAATTAAGGCAGGTGCGAACTACCGGCAGTGAATTAATTAATGTCCCATCCAAATCAAATATAAAACCTTTAAATTTCATTCTCTACTCCTTTTAATTCCAATATTTTCATACATTATACATAATAAACACATATTCAAAATACTTTCCTT
>JBMNTM010000185.1:0-3719 GCA_050945735.1 Desulfosporosinus sp. | reverse complement strand
GGAAAGCTCTCCATTTTTTGCCGCCACAATAACTACTCCGGTTTGGTCTACCAAATACGTTATGGCATCAATACAATTATTCAGATTGTTCTTAATTTCGTTGAAATCTCCATTGTAGGAGTCTGTAATCTTGGGTGGTGTATCCCCTTTACTGATGCGATCGACATACTCTGCTGCTACATTTAACGGTCCAATGACTAAATCCATAGTATCGTTAATACCTCGCAGCAGTTTTCGATAGACTCCACCGATCCCATCAGTATTCGCTCGTGTGGAAAGCTCTCCATTTTTTGCCGCCACAATAACTACTCCGGTTTGGTCTACCAAATACGTTATGGCATCAATACAATTATTCAGATTGTTCTTAATTTCATTAAAATCTCCATTGTAGGAGTCTGTGATCTTGGGCGGTGTATCCCCTTTGCCAATTCGTTCTATATACTTTGCCGCCATATTAAACGGTTCAGCAAAGGAATCGATTAAATTGTTGATTCCACTTACCAAGGTTCCCCAGCCACCAGCGAACTCTTCAGCATTACCGCGGCTATCCAATTTGCCTTCCTGGATTGTCACAACCAACTTGTCGGTTTCATTCATAATCGCTTTTATGGTATCCTGCATTTCAACAAGTTTTTTTCCAAGTACATCCTGATCTGATTTTGCTTTAAATGTAACTGCCAAATCTCCTGCAGCGATTTTTTCAGCAAAGTTAGCTTGATCCCGAATATTTTCCACCATTCTTTCAAAGGCGGATATTAATGCTCCTAATTCATCCTTAGCTTTTCTTTTTACATCTATATCAACAGCAACATCTCCAATTGCCAACTTATTGGCAACTTTTGTAAGATGTTTAACTGGTTTGCTGATAATTGCATTGAGGAATACAATTATCCCTATGGCTACGAGTGTGCTTACGAGCATGATCACTATCAGAATGACCGTAGCTCCATTGGCCTGTGTGGCATTACTATCGGACTTCATTTTTGCCTCAGCTATTTGAGCTTTGACGATTTTATCAATTGCATTTTGTAATTCTTGTGAAGCAATGCCGGAGGAACCAGTGACACTCATTAATTGTGCGACCTCTTCCATTTTACCTTCTTTTCCCAGTTCGATATCATAATTGACCATCTGGTTAAGAATACTGTTCTTTTCTACCATCTCATTATATAATTCTCTCAAATTGGCTGATGTTATGTTTTTATCAAGAGACTTTAAATTTTTATCAATAACCTCTTGTCGCTGAGCTATTTGCGTAGCATAATTGTCCCTCAATAGCGGATCATCTGTCATCAGAAAGTCTCGCAAATTGACTCTGGTAAGCTGGAATTCTGTCGCTATATTTCCTAATTCTGCGATCGGTACAGTTACGTTTTCATAAAGTTCTTTATCTGAGTTGGCTAAGGATTTAATAATTAGAATACCTCCTAAGCCTGTAGTACCTCCCAAAAGACCAATAATAAAAAACCCAAGTATTAATTTCCACACAATTTTCAAATTCATTAACCATTTCATTCCTCGCACCCCCACTTACTTCTTTAAAATCACTTAGTTGTTTAAAAATCACTTAAATTTTCTAAATCCGTTTCATTGAGCAGCTTATCCGAGTCTAAAAGAAGTTTTACATCGCTTCCTACTTTACCGACTCCTTTGATGTATTTATTTCCTTCTTTCGTCATGCTTGGAGGAGCAACAATTTCGTCTTCAGGAATTGAAATCACCTCTGAAACAGTGTCCACGATGAGGCCAACTGAAATCCCTCTGATTTCAATGACAATGATGCAAGTTCTATCGTTGTACTCTCTAAAGGGCTTTTTAAAACGCAGCCGCACATCCATAACTGGGATAATCTTACCCCGCAAATTAATGATTCCCTTAATATATTCGGGCATTTCTGGAATTTCTGTAATGGGCTGCAGCCCAATTATTTCAGTGACATATTTAATTTCAATTCCATAACACTCATTGCCCATGTAAAAGGTAAGAAATTTGCCCTTTTGAGTATCTTCGCTCTGGTCAATAGTATCTTGTCCAAGAATATCTGCCATCTTATTTCTCCTTTACCCTAAGATTAAGGATCATCTTCTAAAATTACTCAGCCCGGCAACATCCAGTATAAGGCTTATGCTTCCATCCCCCAACAGGGTACACCCGGCCAAACCCCTGACTTTTTGAATATTCTGGATATATGTCGGCAGAGCCTTCACGACAACCTGCTGCTGACCAATCAACGCATCAGCAAATATACAAAAAGTTTTCTTGTCTTGTTCCACCATAATGATGATCCCATCCGCAAAATCGTTTATGTCCGTCTGAACATGAAAAATTTCATGCAACCGCAGGATTGGATAACACTTTCCCCGAACCATAATCATTTCATTATTATCCGGATCTACAATCACCTCCGTCATTTTTGGTCTGAAGGACTCCTTAATCGCGGTTGTCGGTATAGTATAGCATGCATTCCCTACCTTAATGTTCATGCCATCTATGATAGCTAAGGTTAGAGGAATTGTGAGAGTAATTGTCGTTCCCTTGCCAGGTACACTATCCGCCGCTATAGCTCCCCCTACGGCTTCAATGTTTTTCACAACGACATCCATCCCGACGCCCCGTCCAGAAAATTCCGTAACATTCTCGTTCGTCGAAAACCCGGGCAGAAAAACCAGGTTATAGATGTCCTTATCAGTGACTACCTCTTCTGAGCCTTGAATTAAGCCTTTTTCACAAGCTTTGGCCAAGATTTTATCTTTATTAAAACCTTCCCCATCATCACGTATAATGATTAAGACATCTCCTCCTGCATTTTTAGCTTCCAGTGAAATCGTACCAAAGCGGGGTTTTCCCTTGGCTTCACGTTCATCAGGCATTTCTATGCCATGATCGATAGAATTGCGAATGAGATGCATTAAGGGATCTGAAATGTGTTCGATAATATTCTTATCAACCTCGGTCTCTTGACCGATCAATTGGAGCTGAACTTCCTTGTTGAGTTTTTTACACATATCGCGCACAGTCCGGTTCATTTTTTTAAACGTACCTTCTAAGGGCACCATGCGCACGGACATGACAATATCTTGTAGCTCACCGGTGATTTTTCTTAATTGTCGAGCAGCTTTTTCAAAGTTATTCAGTTCCAACCCTTCGAGGTCAGGATTTTGGGTAACCATCGCCTCTGCGATCACCATTTCGCCAACTAAATCCATTAACTGATCTAACTTTGCTACACTGACACTAATCATACTTTGCGGTGCCGCCAAAGGTTGAATTTCTTTTTCATTTTCGTTAGCTGTACTGTCTTGAGAGGCAGAAACCTCCTCAGAATTATCAAGCAAAATTTTTCTTTCTTTATAGAGATTAGTGAATAGTTCATTATTTTCCACTTGAGTTAATTGCAAGTCCTCTAAATAGATTGTTTGGAGCAAAACTTCATGCATTTCTTCTAATGAGCAATCCGTTTTCAAAAAAATAGTGAAACCCTTTTCACTAATAACTCTTGCACTATCCTCATGATCGAGATCTTCCGGTATATGGTAATACTCTACAACAAGATCTTTCAGATCGTTAACCACACCAAACGCGCGAAGATTTTCCATGCCACACCCTTCTTCAAAACGAAGGGTAGCCATATAATATTGTTGCTGCTCTGGGATATGATTTTGGGAAACGGTTCCATCTGCAAGATTCTGACCTTTGATCATGGAATGAAAGACTCTTAA
>JBMNTM010000184.1:0-3730 GCA_050945735.1 Desulfosporosinus sp. | reverse complement strand
ACAAAAGTGAGGTCATCCACTTAAGCGGCGACAGCTATCGTTTGAAACATCGCCAAACCATTTTTGGCAATAACTAGGTGTCCAAAGTTATTTATCGTTTTTTGTTCATTTTTACTTGACAGTTACAGCTGTGTTGAAACTATAGTTTCAACACAGCCCCTAATTTATTTATTATCAATTATTTGGTTCTTGAGCTAGTCGTTGGTCAGGTAAACTCTCTGGAAGGGGTGAAAGCCAAAACTTTATTTGGGAAGCAGCATATTTTGCATTTTGTCTTGCTGATTCTTCGCTGTCACCCTTAGCGATCACATAAGCATACCGATGTCCCATGGAAAGAGGAGGAATAAGCAGCGTGCCTTTTTTGGGCCTTAAAAAAACCTCTTGGACACCCGGGCATTGAGAGGCCTTCTTTCTGCCCGTAATTTTCTCTAAAACTCCAATTTCAGAAAGGATAATATACTGGGCGAAGGCATATTGTTTATGCCTTGGTAGGAGATTTGGCTCTTGCCCAAGTGCCAGTTTTAAGGTTTCCTCAACCAAATTAAATCCCAGACCAATCTCAATCAATCTGTTCATGCTTCCCCCAGAAATACGAGGGTTAATCTCCACAAGTTTCCATGTTTTCCTTTGGAGATGTCCCCAGTCATTATTTTCGTTAATATTACGATCCTCTTTTTTCTTCCAAACATGGCGCATTTCAAGATGACAAGCCCCAGATTCCATACCATGATCAAGGACAATAGCCTCTACTGCCTCTCTCAAATTCTGGTAAAAATCTTCAGGAAGATTTATGAGTAGATTATAACCTGTCACAATAAAACGCATACCAAAGGTGATCTCTTGTCGGATAACGGCGATAATGTGAACCTTATTTTGATGAACGATAACTTCCACCAAGTATTGTGGACCATCCAGAAATTCTTCCGCTAAAATTGGTTCTCTAGACTTTTGAGAGATTTTTTTCATATATCGTTTAAACTGCTTGTTATTATTAATTTTATAAACATCTTTGGAACCTTGAGAATGGGGCAATTTGAGGATAAACGGAAAACTCTTTTTCAGTTTCTTCAAAGAAGAAGACGATATATCTCCCTGCGTTAATACCAAGAAATTAGGGTTATAGGGCGACTTGGAAAGAATTTGTCGAGAAAGGATTTTATCTTGCATGATGTTAATTGCTTGCGTGGAAAAACGGTTCACTCCAAATTCTTCTGCCATCAAACAGGCAGTATAGCAATACGGTTCAATAAAACTGACAATCGCACAGATCTCGATTCCTTTTAAGAGCAGGCGTCGGATATTCAGCTTTATTTCTTCCAAGTTGTTCAAATCACACAATTGCATCAGGTGAACATCAGGAAAAGATGTGCGATTTTCCAGGAAATTGGGTCGATCAGTATACAGAACGGTATAATAACCAAGTTTTTCAGCTGCCTTTATCGCTTCTCTGCTTGATCCGGACTTATGAGTGCCTAAAAATATTATTGTCTTCATAAATTATTAACCCTCTTTTAAAGAAATCTCAGTTAATCAAGTTTATAATGATCGCATAAAAATCGTACCGTTTCATACATATTTAACCGACTTGCGCCTTTGACCAGGATGGTCAGGCCTGGTTCGATAGATTGAATTAATTCTCTATGCATTACTTTCAAATATGATTGTTTGTAATGTTTCACTTGATTGGCCGGATAACCTGCCTTAATTGCACCCTCGCCAATGTGCACCGAACTCTTTCCAAATGTATAAAGGAAATCGGGTTTCTTAGCTGCGACATACCGACCAATATCATCGTATTCTTGATAGGTTCGCTCACCAAGTTCCGGCATACTGCCAAGTATAACCATTTTCTTTTGCTTAGCGAGATGCATGAGTACATTGATGGCAGCCTTTACAGCTGGGGGATGAGAATGGACGGTATCATCAATAACCGTGATACCATCTTTCAAGTGATGAACGGTTAAACGATGATTAGGTTTTTTCATCGTTTGGAGTCCCGTTTGCATTTCGGCTGGGAGGAATCCCAATTGATCAGCAACACCAATTGCAAATAAAGCATTATAAATGTTATGCTCACCAAAGATAGGAATTTGAAAAGAATACTCTTTTCCTTTGAGAATTAGAGTAAATGTCATCCCTTTTTGTGAATAGGCAATATTTTTTGCAATATAATCTGCCTCTGACTTTATTCCTACTGTAAGAATTTTTCCCTTATAGTCGCGGGTATGAAGCAATTTGGAATTTGGGTCATCAGCATTGATTAATAAAATACCCAAGGGATTCATCCCTTTTATTAGCTCTGATTTAGCAGCTGCGAGCAGTTCTACTTTCCCTTCAAAATTACCAATATGAGCAAGTCCTACATTCGTTATAACACCAATATTTGGTTGGATAATCTGACAGTGTTCTGAAATCGCACCGGGGAAGGCCATCCCGTATTCCAAGACAACCGCACGGTGAATAAAATCGATCTCATTAACATGACCTAAGGTCTTATCGACCGTGTTATAATAATCTTTCGATTCAAACACGACCCACCTTTCCCTTAGAATTGCGGAAACCATAGTTTTAACCATAGTTTTTCCAGCACTTCCGGTAATAGCAATGACCGGTTTTTCCGCATAAAAGTTAAAAGCCAACATACTCACCTCGTTGTATCATTCCTAAGGGTATTGATTAGCATTTAGCATGATGTACTCTTGCTAAAAATATCGCATACCTGATCATATTCCTAACAACATCAAGCTCCAAATAAAAGGCTGGGGGGCAGCCCGGACGCCAGTTGACCTCATAGAGCCAAATTTTTCTCATATCATCAAGTGCTACATCAATTCCAAGTTCATCTATTGTTTCGGAAAAATTATCCTGTTGGATTTGATCCATATGCTTAGCCAGTTGAAGCGAAAATTGTTCCAGATAACACTTAACATCATAATAGTCATCGTCAAATTCCTGTTTTAAGAAAGGTATCAAATAATTAGTCGAGCCACCACTGTTAATATTTGTAACGATACTCCCATGGGGTCCAATCCTTGGGTAAATTGTCGTAATAACCCATTTACCTTCCTCATTCTTTTGGACGTGCAATCGAAAATCATAAACCTGTCCTAACCGGGTTCTACAATTAATATACGGCTGCACCAGGTATGGCTCCTCCTGCAGCTTGCTGGAAACATAGGCACGTAATTCATCATAATTAAAGTCATAATTTTCCGTCGAAACTAATACACGAAACTGATCATTAATTCTTCTAATTAATGATACACCCTGGCCTTTACGGCCGTTTACAGGTTTAAAAACAATATTGCGATACTGATTAAAAAAATCAAAAAATCCTCTTGGAGAACGGACGATTCTTGAAGGTATTAGATAGGGAGTAAATACATCAGCGGTTTTAAGTCTCTCATAGATCCGCATTTTATTTCCGATCGAAAATGTGGTAAACGGAATATCTTCTTTGAACACATCAATAATTTCTTTTGCACGATCCAATTTTTCAGGACTTCCTGAATTATAGATTACATTTGGAAAAGGACTTTCAATATTCTGCCAACTCCCATTTTCATAGACATAGCCATGAATGAGCCTATTTTCTAAATCAATACCCCGTGGGGAAAAATATATTAGTTCTGCGCCTTCAGCTTTTGCAACAGCTGCATAAGCATAGGCCTTGATTACTTTCTTAGGGTGTTTACAATGGTGCAACATCCCGATTATCATTGACAATGAC
>JBMNTM010000183.1:0-3752 GCA_050945735.1 Desulfosporosinus sp. | reverse complement strand
ATCATAGTAGCAGTGGTCTTTTACCAATTCTATATGCTTATTAAACGTACGCGTGCTGTGCAGTTAGTTAAGGGTGTAATGGTTTTACTGATGGTGTCTTTACTAGCTAAATATTTTGAACTTGTTACGATAAGCTGGATATTAAGTAAATTGTTAGAAATGTTTGTTATTGCTATACCGGTAGTGTTTCAGCCCGAACTTAGAAAAGCATTGGAGCAACTAGGGCGGGGGAGCTTTTTTACCCGTCATCCCGTATTAATGGGGGTGGATAAGCAGGAACAAATCGTCGAAGAGTTAGTGCGTTGTTCACAAGTACTTTCCAAGAATCGTATTGGAGCTTTGATTGCCATCGAACGGAAAACCGGAATTCAAGATTTTGTAGAAACCGGTATTAAAATTGACGGAGTGGTTTCTTCGGAATTTATGGTTAATATATTTATTCCTAATACCCCGCTGCATGATGGTGCAGTGATTATTCGTGGGGATCGTGTGGCTGCAGCAGGGTGTTTTCTCCCGTTATCCGAAAACCCGAATATCCAAAAGGAATTAGGAACACGTCATCGAGCTGCGATAGGATTAACGGAAATTACCGATGCTTTGGTTATTGTTGTCTCTGAGGAAACAGGTGTTATTTCTTTTGGTATGGATGGAGTTCTTACGCGCTTCGTCGATGAAAAAATGTTGCGAGAATTGTTGTTGAGGGAACTCGAAATCAAAAGCGTTTCGTCATCAGGTATTCCGTTTTGGAGGTGGTAGACATTGCCAAATATGTTTCGGCGAAACCTCGGAGCTAAGATAATTTCGTTACTATTTGCAATCCTTTTTTGGCTTTTTGTCATGAATCAAGGAACATCTGAGAAGCTCATCCCGGAACAACCGGTGACGATCCCACTTGTAACAACCGGTTTGCCTCCCAATATGGTGGTTATGACCCAGCTTCCTTTGGTCCGTGTTCGTTTGCAAGGGATTAATCCTAGTGCTAATCTTAAAGACATTTATGCTGAGGTTGATCTCTCTGGCGGGGAACCGGGAGAACGTAGCTATGATATCAAAGTTAATGCTCCGGTGGGCACCAAAGTGGTAGACGTTCAACCGGCGAACATTAAATTGCACTTGGATATTGTCCAGGAAAAAACTGTCCCAGTGGAAGTCAAAGTTTCGGGTGATCCCGCAGAAGGGTATCAGTTGGGTACAACCTTTGTTAAACCTTCGGCGGTTAATGTCCGTGGACCAAGTTCCATTCTTAGTACACTGACTACGGTGAACGTAGAAGTCAGTGCAACAGGGGTTACTGAAACAATTCAAATTACTCGACCCGTGAGTTTTCGTGATAAAGAGGGCAAACCCATTCTCGGACCAAATCCCAGCGCTGATTTTTTAAGCGCTTTTCCAAGTACCGTAGAGGTGATTATTCCGGTAGTGGCAAAGGGGCTTTCTTCCAAGATGATTTCTTTAAGAGTATCGAGTATTGGAACTCCAGCCCAAGGAAAGATCCTGCGCTCCTTAGTTCCCTCTCCAACCAGTGTACAGGTTTTAGGGCCTGCTCAGGCCTTAGTAGGATTTGATTCTATTAGCTTGGGTCCGGTGGATATTTCCAATCTGACAGAAGATAAAGTATTCCAGATTCCGCTCGAGAAAGTAACGTTACCCGCGGGGGTCTCATTTAATGCAGGAACTACTTTGAGTGTTATTGCTCAAATTGGACCGGGAATTATTCAAAAGAAGATTTCTGGAGTAGAGGTTCAAATTCGTAATCTTGGGACGGATCTTGAGGTGGAACAACCAATTACTCCTATTGACATAGTTGTAGAAGGCCTTCCTGAGATTTTGAAAGATGTGACAGCTGCTCAGATTCAACTTTGGGTTGACGCTACCGATCAGGAAGCAGGTTCTTATACAAATGTTAATGTTTACTGGCAACTCCCGCCGGATGTTAGTTTGTCTGCAACACCGCAAGTAAGCTATAGTCTCAAAGCTAAATTAGTAGATGAAGCAGAGTGAACTCGTCATGCTGAAACGTAGAGCCATTAATGTTCAAAGCAATAGCACAATCAGATGGTTTAAATATTCGAAGGTCTTATGGCACAATACGCTAAGGTAGAGTAGAATAAATATGTTTTTAAAAAGGGAGATTTGTGAACATTATGGTAGGGTTTTAGTAAAATACACTTAGAGGAGGGAAAAGACTTGGGTCAACTCTTTGGAACCGATGGAGTACGCGGCGTGGCCAACAGCCAGCTTACACCGAGTCTCGCTTTTCGACTTGGGCAAGCAGGCGCCTATGTCTTGAGCAAAGAATATCAACATCCCCGAATTGTAATCGGTAAAGATACCCGGATCTCGGGAGATATGCTTGAAGCATCACTTATCGCTGGAATTTGTTCAGTTGGAGTTGATGTTTTACCGGTTGGGGTCTTACCAACTCCAGGAATTGCCTTTTTAACGCGCACACTTGATGTCAGTGCCGGGGTTGTGATTTCAGCATCCCATAACCCTGTCCAAGATAATGGAATAAAATTCTTTGGTTCAAACGGATATAAATTAACGGATGAAATTGAAGAGCAAATTGAACGTATTGTTTTAAGTAAAGAAAAACCTTGGGAGATCCCGATTGGTGACAAGGTCGGACGAGTGATTGAAATCAACGATGCGGAACGTCGTTATATTGATTTTCTCAAAGGTACGGTGAGAAGCCTGAATGGAATTAGGGCTGTTTTAGATTGTGCTAACGGTGCAGCGTCTTATGTAGGACCTATACTATTACAAGAAGTAGGAGTCGAGGTAATTCCGATTTTTAATACACCGGATGGAATAAATATTAATGTCGATTGCGGTTCGACTCATCCGGAAAAGCTACAACAGGCTGTTTTGGAACACAGTGCAGATATAGGACTGGCTATGGACGGAGATGCCGACCGTTTAATTGCAGTGGACGAACAAGGGAATATTGTTGATGGGGATTTCATTATGTCTATTTGTGCCTTAGATCAAAAAGCAAAAGGAACTTTAGCTCAAAATGCAATTGTTGTCACCGTCATGAGTAACCTTGGTTTACATCTTGCCCTTAAAGGGGCAGGTATCACAATTTATGAGACACAAGTTGGGGATCGCTATGTCATGGAAGAATTGCTCAGAACCGGGGCTAAGATTGGTGGGGAACAGTCTGGACATATTATTTTCCTGGACCAAAATACAACTGGGGATGGATTGTTGACCGCTCTGCATTTATTATCTGTTATCAAGGAACGAAAAATTCCACTCTCTCAACTCGCTTCTCAGATGCGTCGTTTACCACAAGAGCTCCTCAACGCTTCGGTACAACACAAGGAACGCATAATGCAGGATGAGAGGGTGCTTGCAAAGGTGAAAGAAGCGGAACAAGCACTCGGTGACCAAGGCCGGGTGTTAGTACGCCCCTCCGGGACAGAGTCACTGATCCGTGTGATGGTGGAAGGTCCGGATTTACAGCAATTAAAGGAACTTGCACAGGAAATTATTGAGTGCATTAAACAGTGCGATGAATGAAACATACCGAGTATATGAACTGCAACCCTGAAACTATGGATGAGTTTGCTCCGCGTCTGGTGGACCTTCATTGCCACCGGCGCGGTGCCATCGGAAGAATGAAAATTGGTTTTATTTTCAGGATGGACAATCCTTGTATTTCCGTTTAATATAATATTGATTCCACTGCAAAAACCCCAAAAATATTGTAAAACAGCAGGATAAACCACTGTGAATATCGAAGTAAT
>JBMNTM010000182.1:0-3830 GCA_050945735.1 Desulfosporosinus sp. | reverse complement strand
ACAGGATTTGCTCATCGGTAAATCCAGAGATAATGAAGCATTGATTTGTCAACTACAGAACTGGATCGGCGAATTACCCAGTTATATCAAGGCTTTATTCGCACAACCGAGGTGCGAAAGTTGAGTTCTTAACGTTAAAACGTGAGAAAGTTTGGGTACAGTCATTGAGGGGAGGAAAACTTTTCTCATGGATAAAAACTTTGCTGATAAATTGCAGGTAATAGCCAATGTTTGGGAAGATGTACTCAATGCCTTTTTCCTTAAGGCTAATTTAAAACGCGGCCAGATCCTCGTTTTAGGGTGTAGTACCAGTGAAGTAATCGGTCAACTGATCGGCCGGGGAAGCAGTTTGGAGGTTGCCGGGATTTTGCTTCCGCCTTTGTTGAAACAGGTTCACCAACAAGGGCTCTTTTTAGCAGTGCAAGGATGTGAACATATCAATCGGGCGTTGGTTGTGGAAGAAGCTTGTGCGGAGCACTATGGCTTGGAAGTAGTTACGGTCTATCCGGCACTGCACGCCGGAGGTGCAATGGCAATGTTGGCCTGGAGGAAGTTTTCTTCCCCTCTCATGGTAGAACGAATACAAGGACATGCCGGAATCGACATCGGTGATACATTTATAGGCATGCACCTTCGCCCGGTGGTGATACCCATTCGTATACATGTAAAGGAGCTGGGAGAAGCACACCTTACCCTGGCGCATACTCGACCACGCCTCATAGGAGGCCCTCGGGCCATCTACACACCGGACTAAAAAATTCATCATAGGAGTGAAACAAATTGGATTATATTAATCAATGGGTAAAACCCCAAGACCCGGAAGTTGCTCAAGTCCTTGAACAGGAAGAGAACCGTCAAAGAAACACCATTGAGTTAATTGCTTCCGAGAACTTTGTCGGCCGGGCTGTGATGGCAACACAGGGGTCTGTTTTAACGAACAAATATGCGGAAGGATATCCGGGAAAACGGTATTATGGCGGCTGCGAATTTGTCGATGTGGTCGAAAACCTGGCGCGGGAACGCGTTAAGAAACTCTTTGGCGCTGAGCATGCAAATGTCCAGCCACATTCCGGGTCCCAAGCCAATATGGCAGTTTATTTTGCCTTCTTAAAACCGGGAGACACGGTACTGGGTATGAATCTATCCCACGGCGGACATTTAACGCATGGAAGTCCGGTAAATATCTCAGGTACTTATTTTAACTTCGTTTCTTATGGTGTTGATTCAGAAACGGAACGCTTAGACTATGATCAGGTTCGGCAGTTAGCTTTTGAACATCATCCCAAGCTAATTGTTGCCGGGGCAAGTGCTTATCCACGGATTATTGATTTTGTTAAATTGCGGGAAATTGCCGATGAAGTGGGGGCCTTTTTAATGGTGGATATGGCACACTTCGCTGGACTCGTGGCCGCAGGATTACACCCGTCCCCTGTTCCTTATGCACACTTCGTGACCTCCACTACTCATAAGACCCTAAGAGGACCACGTGGAGGCTTTATATTATGTAAGAATGAGTACGCGCAAGCAATCGATAAGGCTATTTTCCCCGGCATTCAGGGCGGTCCCTTAATGCATGTTATTGCGGCTAAAGCGGTTGCTTTTGGAGAAGCCCTACGGCCGGACTTTAAAGAGTACCAAATAAATATTGTGGAAAATGCTAAAGCCTTGGCACAAGCATTGATAGACAGAGGGTTCCGTCTTGTCTCAGGAGGAACAGACAACCATCTTATGCTTGTTGATGTACGGACGAAAGATTTAACCGGTAAGGATGCCGAAAACATGCTGCACGAAGTTGGCATTACAGTCAATAAAAATACGATTCCCAATGATCCGGCAAGTCCCTTTATCACAAGTGGAATACGCATTGGCACACCTGCAGTCACATCGCGAGGCATGAATCCGCAGGCGATGAATAAAATTGCGGAGGCAATAGACTACGCTTTAACCGCACATAATGAGCCTGATAAACTGGCAAAAGCGCGGGAAATTGTCCGCTTGCTATGTACTGAGTTTCCCTTATACAACGAAGTAGAGCCTTAAAGTATAAGGGGTAAAATGATGATACAGGGAAAACGACCAAGTTGGGATAATTATTTTATGCAGTTGGCTTTTGTGGTGGCTGAGCGTTCAACCTGTCTGCGCCGCCAGGTGGGAGCAGTTTTGGTTAAAGAAAAACAAATTTTAAGTACAGGATATAATGGAAGCCCTTCAGGTCTCTTGCATTGTAATGAAGTTGGCTGCATGCGGCAGAATTTAAGCGTGCCATCGGGAGAACGTCATGAGATATGCCGGGCGGTTCACGCCGAACAAAATGCCTTGGTACAAGCTGCGAAGCATGGAGTGGCTATTAGAGGAGCAGATCTTTATGTGACACATCAACCTTGCGTGCTGTGTACCAAATTAATGATTAATGCGGAAATACAGCGTGTGATTTTTACCCATTCTTATCCGGACCAACTTGCTGTGAAGATGGCAAAAGAAGCGGGTTTACAATTTGTACAACTTGAAGCGTAGAGAGGTATATAACTTTCAGTCTCAGATTAACAGAAATTGTTATCCAGGAGCTGTACAGTTCGTGGACGAACGCGTCTCGATCTAAAACGAAGGGAGAAGGCTGTGAATAATCCAAAAAAAGTGATGGTCGTATTTGGTACACGTCCGGAGGCCATAAAGATGGCGCCGGTGATCCGAACACTTCGACAGAAGGACTCAATCCTCTGTCAGGTTACCGTAACGGCTCAGCATCGCGAGATGTTGGATCAGGTTTTGCAGTTGTTCAAAATTGTTCCTGATTATGATCTAAACCTCATGCAGAAGGGCCAAACGCTAACAGATATCACTGCACGGGTGCTTTATGGGCTCAGAGAGGTTTTCCAGCGTGAACTACCCGACCTTGTACTGGTACATGGAGACACAACAACCACGTTTATTGCGGCACTGGCTGCTTTTTATGAGCAAATCCCAGTTGGCCATGTTGAAGCTGGGCTGCGAACCGGTAACAAGTATTCGCCGTTTCCGGAAGAAATGAATCGTGCCCTGACTAGTGTGCTTGCGGATCTGCATTTTGCTCCCACAGAAACTGCGAAGCGGAATCTTTTAAGCGAAGGCGTTAAGCCGGAAAAAATATTTATCACAGGAAATACCGTCATCGATGCATTATTAGCCACAGTGAAAGCGGAGTATAGTTTTCTTGACCCGCAGATCCAAACCATCCTTGAACAAGGAGCAGCAGGGCGGCTGATTCTGGTCACAACCCATCGTCGGGAAAATCTCGGGGAACCGATGCGACAAATTTATCGGGCATTGCGTAGTATGCTGGAGTTATTTCCGGACACGTATGTAATATTCCCGGTACATAAAAATCCGAAGGTCCGGGAGGTAGTCGCGGAGGTAATAGGCTCTCATCCGCGGGTTAAGCTGATTGAACCGGTAGACTATGAACCTTTTGTTAATCTTATGGGCCGTGCACATTTGATCTTAACCGATTCCGGAGGAATACAAGAGGAAGCACCTTCGTTGGGAAAACCGGTTCTGGTGGTGCGGGATACAACAGAACGTCCGGAAGCAGTGGAAGCGGGGACAGTTTCTCTCGTAGGGACCAAATATGAGAGTGTATTTGAGGAACTAAAGCGTCTGCTTAGTGACCACAGTGCCTATCAAAAAATGGCGACAGCCAGTAACCCTTATGGAGATGGTTGTGCAGCAGACAAAATAACAGAAATAATTATAAGAAATTACTTCGGTTATTAAAAATAGATTCCACTGCAAAAACCCCAAAAATATTGTAAAACAGCAGGATAAACCACTGTGAATATCGAAGTAATAGTTAG
>JBMNTM010000181.1:0-3839 GCA_050945735.1 Desulfosporosinus sp. | reverse complement strand
TTTTATTTGCTTTAAATATCTAACTATTACTTCGATATTCACAGTGGTTTATCCTGCTGTTTTACAATATTTTTGGGGTTTTTGCAGTGGAATCAACAATCAATCCAGCTGAAAATATTGAATGCCAGCAACGAAGCGGAATTTTAAAAGAGGGAATGGATACTGATATGATTATTCTTGCGGACTAACGGTAAAGTACTGTCTATGCTTAAATGAATCTTGGGTCTGATTGACAAACGCACATGGAAAATGACCGGATACTTATAAATTTAAATGGAAACAATAGCACCAAAGGCGTTTTCAAATGATATTGCATACAGTGATCGACGGCATGTAGTCCTTTAAAGCGGTGTTAAGAAGGCAAAAAAGAAAAGGAACCGGCGTGATTAGATGACTACAAAACTCAACGAGTACAACCAAAAAAGGAATTTTGACCGGACTCTGGAACCGGAAGGGATAACAGAAATTGCTGAAGAAGGCCTGCGGTATGTGGTTCAACACCATCTGGCCCGCGTGGATCACTACGATTTCCGCCTGGAATGGGACGGGGCTCTATTGAGCTGGGCAGTGCCCAAGGGCCCTTCCTATAATACACGGGACAAGAGGCTTGCCATCCAGGTGGAGGAGCATCCTTTGGAATACAGAAATTTCGAGGGGACGATTCCCAAAGGGCAATATGGCGGCGGAGTGGTTATGCTTTGGGATGAAGGTTACTGGGAACCTTATGGGGATGTGGCGGACGGACTCAGTGCGGGGATGCTGAAGTTTGTTCTGCATGGTAGCAGACTTAAGGGAAAGTGGGCTCTGGTGCGGTTGAAAGGGAAAGAGGGCGAGACCAGGGATAACTGGTTGTTACTCAAAGAAAAAGATCAGTACGCCAAAACTACGGACGGAATTTCTCAATACACCACCAGCATTAGAACCGGACGCACTATGACGGAAATTGAGGAAGGGGAAGATGAAAAGTTTACGCGCAACCCCTTCAGCAGTACCGGCGTGCAGCTTGCCCAATTAGTCCAGACGGTTCCTAAAGGTGAGGACTGGCTTTATGAGTTGAAATACGACGGTTACCGGATCCTGGCCTATATGGAAGGCAACAACGTCCGGCTGATTACCAGAAACGGCAAGGATTATACAAAACGGTTCCGGACTATCGCCTCTTCTCTTGTTGAATGGGCAGGCGGCAGGGCGATGGTCCTGGACGGCGAAATAGTGAGCACAGACGCAGCGGGCAAGACGGATTTTCAGGCCTTGCAGAACTATATGAGAAATCCTCAGGCCCAAAACCTGACCTATATCGTCTTTGATCTCCTGGCACTGGATGGAGCGGACCTGCGGGGACAGCGCCTGATTGATCGGAAGGAAACCTTGGAAGCGTTGCTGAAGGATGCCCCCAAAAATCTCCATTATAGCCGACATATAAGAGGAAACGGAGCGGAATGTTTCCGTGTGGCCTGTGAGGCAGATATGGAGGGAATAGTCGGTAAAAAAGCCGATTCCGTCTACAGCGGAGCAAGAAAAGGTGACTGGATTAAACTTAAATGCGATAAGAGACAGGAATTTGTGATTGGCGGCTATACGCTTTCGGATAGAAAAACGAGCGGGATAAGTTCCCTACTCCTTGGGGTCTATGCAGACGGGGAATTAGTCTATGCCGGGCGTGCCGGCAGCGGCCTGAGTGAATCCGACATCAAAGAGCTGGAGGGGAAATTTGCCGGCATACAGAGAAGGGAGTCGCCATTCCAACGCGCCCCCAAGCCCCGGTCGAAGGAAAAAATTACCTGGCTGGAACCGGAACTGATCGCGGAAATTAAATTTACCGAATGGACCAAAGATAATCTGTTAAGGCAGGCAAGTTATAAAGGCCTGCGGACAGATAAAAATCCCCGGGATATTAAAAAGGAACAAGCGGATGAGGAAAGGCAACTTTTGGATGATCAATCACGAGCAGAGGATAACGAAACACAACTTCAGCCATTGGTTAAAGAAGCGGGGAGAGCGATGGAGGCAAATAAAAACAGCGTTCTCATGGATGCAAACGCCAATAGTATCATGATTGCAGGAATCAAAATATCCAACCCGGACAAGGTGATCTTTGCCGACCCGGAGCTCACCAAAGGGAATGTGATTAAGTATTACGCCCAGGTGGCCGAGCGCATGCTGCCATATGTGAGCCGCAGGATCCTCAGCATTGTGCGCTGTCCCAAGGGGATCTCCGAGACCTGCTTTTATAAGAAGCATCCTGGTCCGGGAAGCCTTGGAATCGTCACTATCCCGATTTCCAACGACGATGGAGAAATGGAAGAGTACTTCTATATTGATGACATAGCCGGGCTGATCGCAGAAGCGCAAATGAACACGTTGGAATTTCATATCTGGGGAAGTCGTGTGGACGAGCTGGAAAAGCCGGATATGATGGTCTTTGATCTGGATCCGGATGAGGGAATGGATCTAAGCAGGGTGCGCCAGGGGGTTCGGGATATAAGAAGTATTCTGGCTGAGCTTTCCCTGAACGCCTATCTCAAGACTAGCGGCGGCAAAGGATACCATGTGGTTGTCCCTTTAAAACCTGCCGTAACCTGGGATGGGTTTTACGATTTTGCCAGGCGCGTTGCCGAAGTGATGGAGCAGAAGTGGCCTGACCGTTACACAACTAATGTGAGAAAGGCCAAACGCATCAACAAGGTATTTATCGACTGGATTCGCAACGGCAGAGGTGCTACCAGCATTGCCCCCTATTCCCTGCGAGCGCGGAAAGGGGCCGGGGTATCTATGCCCATCGCCTGGGATGAACTGGACACGATAGCTCCTGACGGTGTCAATATGGCTGAGGCACTGCGGCGGATCGGCGGCGATGACCCTTGGAAAGATTTTTTCCAAAATAATCAGCGGCTTAAATGAAAAGTATGAACCAGAATCGATGATAAAAATGGCAGATACCATACTTCTGATGATATCAACGGCTACAAAACTAAAATTTGGAAATGCTGTTCAACCTTTGGGTTGGGCATTTTTTTACTTACGTGCTTAGGATTTGACACATGGATGATGGGGATGGGGGATAGATTTGCTAACTTGCTGGATATTAAAGTACAATCTTGTTAATATGGGCGTAAAGAACGCTGACGGCTCGGTGTGCTATAAATCGGCAAACAGCAGCTTTTGAATAATGCTGCCGGCAAAGAGGTTCCCAATCGGAGTGGTACCTAATGGGAATATGAAGAAGCGGCCAAGGCCACAGAATAGTTCTTGAAACGAAAATTCATGAAATAATATAGTAAGCCTTCCTGGCATACAGAAAATACCTGGAGAGCCTGAATAAAGCGGTTTCCTGGCATTTTCTGTTTAGAATAATTAGAACGACACAATGGCTGGATTCTAAGGGATTGGTAATTTAATAAGGATAGTAGCCGTACGGGTATGAGTAGCGTCTGCCGGTAGCCACTCCAGCTGCATAGGCGAAAGGAATGGTCAGAGTCAGAGCGGCGAGGGCAAGGAAGGGGAGAAAGAGGAAGCCCGGGTTATCGGAATGAAACAGGATCCCGTCTTTATGAACTTCCACGATCTGCCCGTGATAGGACTTCCCGCCAAATAGAGTGACGGTAGCAAATTTCCCGGTATGAGGGGCTATCATCTCATAATTCATATGATTTGCATGAAACAGTGTCATTATTTTTCTATACCTCCTAAAATATTTATTTGCTTAACTAATATAGGGGATGCTGAACAACCCCTTGAGATTTAGTTCATAACAGGTCTGGCTTGTTTAAACGAGCCTTGTAGCTTTCCTAAAAAGAAAACGTAAAAAGGGTAAAAAAGAACTCTGAGCCGATGCTCCA
>JBMNTM010000180.1:0-3869 GCA_050945735.1 Desulfosporosinus sp. | reverse complement strand
GTGTTATTAGGTCTATTAATAGTAAGTGGATGCGGGAAGACTACAGTCAGTCAAACCGAAAATTCAAGTTCAGTCCCAAACAATGCTGAGAAACCGTTCACTATAGCTACATCATTCTACCCAATGTATATATTCACTTTAAACATTGCCAAGGATATCCCTGATGTCAAGGTGATCAATATGACAAAGCCCACCACAGGCTGTCTTCATGATTATGCGCTAACGCCTGAGGACATGCGCAATCTTGAGGAAGCAAAAGTCCTGATAATCAACGGAGCAGAAATGGAATCCTTTATGGATAAAATAGCGGGTCAAATGCCAAATCTAAAAATAGTTGAGGCTAGTGATGGAATCGAGCTTATTAAAGACCATGTGGATGAGGGCAATAATCCTCATGTCTGGGTCAGTATCTCAAATGCTATTCAGCAGGTGCAAAATATTGGCGAGCAACTTGCCTTATTAGACACCAATAATGCCAGGCGATATCAGGAAAATACCAATGCTTATATTAAAAAGCTGGAAGCACAAAAAACAAAAATGCATATAGCCTTAGACGGAATAAAAAACCGTGATATCATTACCTTTCACGAGGCATTTCCCTATTTCGCGGAAGAATTCAACTTAAATATTGCTGCGGTCATTGAACGCGAACCAGGTTCCGCACCTAATGCCAAAGAATTGAGTGAAACTATAAATAAGATTAAGAGTCTCAAGATAAAGGCTCTTTTTGCTGAACCACAATATCCGGTTAAAGCGGCTGAGACAATCGCGGCCGCTACCGGTGCAAAAGTTTATACCCTTGATCCTGTTGTAACCGGACCAATGGAGGCAGATGCCTATATCAATATTATGGATCGTAATCTTAAAACCTTAGAAGAGGCATTAAAATAAATGACCATTAATATGAACATGATTCAACCCAAATGTAATCATAGTCGGCAAGGGGCATCCTGTCAGTGTGGACTTTGCTGCACCAAAATTACTAACTTTAGTGTTACATACGGCAGCGCTATAATATTAAAAGATGTCAATCTCCACATTCACTGTGGAGATTTGACAGCTATTATCGGTCCAAACGGGGCTGGAAAAAGCACACTTCTTAGGGCTATTTTAGGGGAAGTTTCACATACCGGAGAGCTGCAATTTCTTAATTACAAGAACGAAGGAACAACCAAACCCTCTATAGGCTATGTCCCCCAGAAACTGGATCTCGATTCCAGTTCGCCAACCAGTGTCCTTGACTTATTTGCTGCTGCCCTCACGTTGAAACCGATTTGGTTCTCTTATCCTAAAAAAATACGTGAGCATGTCAAAGAAACTCTGGCCCGCACTCAAGCAGAAAATTTAATCAATAAACGCTTAGGAACCTTATCGGGAGGAGAGCTGCAAAGAGTCTTACTTGCTCTTGCCCTTGAGCCAATTCCACATCTCTTGCTTTTGGACGAACCTGTATCCGGCATAGACCAGGGAGGGTTGGAATTATTTTATGAAACAGTATCGACTGTGCGGGAAAACTTCGACCTCTCTATAATCTTGGTTTCTCATGACCTGAATTTAGTAGCAGAGTATGCGGACCGTGTTGCCTTTATTAATAATAAGACAATTGAATGCAGTGGCACTCCACAAGAAGTTTTTAGTCACCAAAAAGTAATCCAAACCTTTGGTTTGGATTGGTCGAAGCGTTATCTTAGCAACGGAAAGAGGGCCGATAATGCATATATGGTATAGTTTGCTGGACTTACTACTGCCTTTTAGCTGGGTCGAGCATACGTTTATGAAAAATGCTCTCCTGGGTGTTTTATTAGTGACACCTATTTTCGGCTTGTTGGGTACCATGATCGTTAATAATCGCATGGCCTTTTTTTCTGATTCGTTGGGACATTCAGCCCTGACCGGGATTGCTATTGGAGTTCTATTGGGAATTGAAGATCCAATTTGGTCTATGCTCTTATTTTCCGTATTAATTACCATAGCAATTTTAGTAGTCAAAGAAGCAAATACGGCTTCTACCGATACCATAATTGGGGTGTTTTCTTCAACGGCGGTAGCCCTGGGCATAGTCATTCTCTCCCGCAACGGCGGGTTTAATAAATACTCTGTTTATCTGATCGGCGACTTGTTGAGTATTACTCCAACAGATTTATTAGCTCTAAGTATTGTCTTTCTACTGGTACTTATCTTATGGATCATTATTTTTAACCGGCTTCTGCTGGCAAGTATGAACCCTTCTCTGGCACGCAGCCGTGGGATTAGGGTGCGATTTTATGAGTACTTATTTACCATGCTGATGGCCGTAATCGTGACCATTTCCATTCAATGGGTTGGCATACTAATCATAAGTTCCCTTTTGATTTTACCGGCTGCTTCTTCACGTAATATCGCGAAAAATATACGGCAATACCATGTTTATTCAGTTTTGATTGCTCTTATCTCCGGAATATCCGGGTTAATCATATCTTACTATTGGGGTACTGCTACAGGCGCAACAATCGTCCTGATCTCAGCAGCTTTTTTTGCATTTACTTTTATTATGAAGTTAAGGCTGAGCTAAAGGGAAGCAAAAGGGCGTTCTTTTTGCTTCCCCGGTAGGCGCCTCGCACAAAAAGGCTCATTTAATATCTGTTTTTTTGAAAACTATGCAGCCGATTATACTGGCTATCACGATGTATGCTACGCTGACGACAATTCCCTTTGTGATAAAGGTCGGGTCGCCGCTTAAACCTTTAAACGCACTGATATAATAATCCGGCAAAAATTGGACAGCAAATGCAAGACCCAACACGCCGAAAACCATGGGGAGGAACATCTTAACGATCCAATATCCAATGCTTAGTAAAATCGACATTCCCACACTCCTACTAAGAAAAACGAACATTATGAACATTGCTGCAAAAGTTAAATGATAAAGGAGTTGCATAGAAAAATTCCAGAAGAAAAATCGTGAAAATTCGCTAAGCGTCATATCACCAAATCCGGCTACCGCACTCAACCCTGCTGTCGACACGATACTGACTGTTGCATAAATTACGGCAATGGCAACAAATGCGGAAAGCAGCTTGGACAGATAAACATGCGTTCTGTTCTTGCCAAGAGCAAGGGTATTTCTCATCGTGCCATTTTGAAATTCCGAGGCAACGAAATATCCCACAAAAGCTACGAGCCACACTTGCAGGAAAAGTGACGTATCGGCCGGCACCGTCACTCCGAATTGACCCGGAACCGGCGATGCTTCCCTATTAATATATTCTGCCAATACTTGGATCAAGGTTTGCACTGTAACGCCCCCAAGGATTACAGCGAGCACTTTACTGCGAATTAATTTATACCATTCGGCCGAAATCAGCGTCGTCATATTTTATCCCTCCCGTCAATTTCACAAAATATTCTTCCAGCCACTCTTCCGTGACGCAGATGCTTTCCACAACAATTCCATGACGGACAAGCATGGTATTCATCTCTCCGGTCCTGTCGATTTGTTCATAAATCCGTAGTTCGTTAGCGGATACCACTTGGTAGCTCGTTGACCCGAAGTGCTCCTTGAGCAACGCAAGCGCCTTGGCAGAATCCTTTGTAGTGATTCTAATATACTGCTGGGATTCGAGTGCCAATTCCTCTGCAGAAAGCTGTTTGACAATACTGCCTTTATCAATAATCCCGTAATGGGTGGCAACCTGAGCCAACTCGTTAAGTAGATGGCTGGATACCAGCAGGGTAAGCCCCCTATCCCGAGCAAGATGGCGCATCAGTTCTCGTATCTCGATGATTCCCATTGGGTCAAGGCCGTTAACAGGCTCATCCAAAATCAGGAACTCCGGGTTTGTAATCATTGCCATAGCCAGCGCCAGCCGTTGCTTCATCCCGAGGGAAAA
>JBMNTM010000179.1:0-3900 GCA_050945735.1 Desulfosporosinus sp. | reverse complement strand
ATATAGACCCTATAACCCTTGTAATTTCGCGATTTTTAGCTATTCAGCAAGCCCCAATTAGTATTAGATTGTACTTGTTGGTAATTGTTTGTTACGAAAGACAGAAAAAAGCCGTCCCTTTCGAGAACTATACAACCGAGGGTCATTATGTGTTCGTCAGGGACACCATGTTTTAAGCTTGAACATCTTTATGAGTTAACATATAATATAATTAAGAAAGTTCATTTCAGAGTTTAATTTTGGACACTAGGATGCCGCCCCCAGAAACGTTAAGCGAATAACGGTCATTTTGAAAAATGCTCTCTGGTCTTTGAGGTTTTCGCATGACAATACTATATTTT
This sequence comes from Desulfosporosinus sp., assembly GCA_050945735.1. Classification (GTDB taxonomy): domain Bacteria; phylum Bacillota; class Desulfitobacteriia; order Desulfitobacteriales; family Desulfitobacteriaceae; genus Desulfosporosinus. The sequence continues at coordinate 3,559 of JBMNTM010000179.1, read as the reverse complement.
GGGTTAATTTAGCTTGTCTCTTTATTCCTAAATGTCTAGTGATTATGCGTTTTGTAGTTTATTGTCTCCTTAAACTCCAAATTCTGGTTTTATTACATATACTTAAATTATCTATTCTGTAATTACTACAATAAGGAGACCATGTACAATGGATAAGATTAATGTTACCATACAAGGCGGACAGTGCAACGGACAGTGCAGACAATATGACAAGGGAATCACCCTATTGGAGATCAGCAGAGATTTTACCACCCATTTTAAAACTGCGATTATTGCGTGTACTGTAAATAATAATTCAAAAGAAATGTCCACTACTAGACTTTATAATGACTGCACCATCGAATTTTTTGATCTGACTTCTGATTTTGGAATCATGGTTTATCAGCAAAGTCTTGTATTCGTTATGTTAATGGCAGCTAAGGACCTTTTTCCGCAAGGATATGTGACTGTGGAGAATACCCTAAGCAAAGGCCTTTACTGTGATTTTCATTTGGACTACCCGTTAACTCCCCATGACGTAGAAGCATTAGAAACTAGAATGAACGAAATAATTGCTGAAGACCTACCGATCAGAAGAAGGAACGTTCCTATTGCCGAAGCGGTTAAACTGTTTGAAGCAATAGGTGAAAAAGCAAAAGCAACACTCATTAACCAAGCGAATTTTGAGAAAGTAGCACTTTACCTTTGCGGAGAATATTATAATAATTTATATATCGTTTTAGTTCCTAGTACCGGCTACCTTAAAATCTTCGAACTCAAACATCACGCACCGGGGTTGATTTTGCGTTTCCCGTTGAAAGATGCTCCTGACAAGCTACCTGAATATATTGAAATGCCCAAGTTAGAAAAGGTATTTATTGAGGCAAAACGCTGGGGCAAAATTGTTGAATGCGATTATATTGCTACTTTGAATGAATATGTAAAACGTGGCGAAATTAACAATGTCATTCTAATCTCGGAAGCGTTGCATGAGAAAAAAATTGCCGAAATTGCAGATCATATTATCTCAAATCTGAATCGTTTAAAGATGATCCTTGTGGCAGGACCATCCTCATCCGGTAAAACTACATTTATTCAGCGTCTCAGCATTCAATTAAAAGTTCTGGGCATTAACACAATTCGCATCTCCGTCGATGATTATTTCCTTGACCGTGAAAAATTACCTGCAAATCCTGATTTGGAATCTTTGGATGTGGTCGATGTTGACCTTTTCAACAATCATATCAATAGCTTGTTAAAAGGAGAAGAGATTGAACTACCACGCTTTGATTTTCGTAGCGGAAGACAATTCGCATCCGGTCAAAAAGCTCAAATCCATAAAAAGGAGATCCTGGTCATCGAAGGGATTCATGGACTGAACGGTCGCTTGACAGCAAGCGTACCCAGACATCACAAATTAAAAATTTTGATTAGTCCCTTAACCCAAATCGCCTTGGACGAACATACGCATATGCGCTCAACCGATGCACGCCTAATCCGGCGTATTGTACGTGACAGTCAGTTTCGCTCTAATGATGCGCTTAGTACACTAAGAGGCTGGGATTCTGTTAAACGTGGTGAAGAAAGAAACATTTTTCCCCTGTCGGAAGAAGTTGACATTATGTTCAATACAGCCCTCATCTATGAAATGGCCGTTCTAAGGACCTTTGCTACGCCATTGCTAGAGACAGTAACCCCGGAATACCCTGAACACAGAGAAGCCAGGCGCTTAACCAGACTTCTTTCTTACTTCTTCCCTGTTACCGATGCCGAAATTCCTTTGAACTCCATTTTACGGGAATTTATTGGCAAGTCTTGCTTCTTTAGTTAAAATTAAAAAGTTCACACTTCTATCATGTCTCGTGCATGGAATGCTTCCAATCCGTTTTATCTTTACGTTAGGAGTTCCTTATATAGGTGAAATAAAAACTACCTATTTATTAAATTAGGTAGTTTTTATACTTCTTCCCAATTACTCATTATTAGAATATATTGCTTCACTATGCCCTTATTCTCCGCAGTTACCATGATGCATTGCGCCTGACAAACGGAACCGGTGGATTTTAGAGTACCATGCAGATATGATTCTGCCGCTGCAACTCTCAATGATTTTTTCTGCCGTTTACTTCCTTCAATATTACTGCCACTGAATCGAACCAGTTACCTTCAAAATACTCTATCATGCCTTGATCACAGGCTTCTGATATTTTCGGGTCAATAGGCAACTTGGCAAGCACCTTTAAGTTATGCTTTTCTGCAATTTGCTCAATATGACTATCACCAAATATTTTGTAGTCCTTACCGTTATCCGGACATTTGAAATAAGACATATTTTCTACTAGTCCTATGATTGGAATATTCATCAATTCAGCCATTTTGACTGCTTTGGATACAATCATCGAAACCAGTTCCTGCGGGGAGGTTACAATAATAATTCCATCCACAGCAATGGACTGAAACACAGTAAGCGGAACATCACCGGTACCCGGCGGCATATCGATAAACATAAAATCCACGTCACTCCAAATTACATTAGACCAAAACTGTTTCACAGTCCCTGCAATAATAGGACCTCTCCAGACAACCGGGTCGGTATCGTTTGACATAAGCAAATTCATAGACATAATATCAATGCCTTTCTTGCTTTTAACGGGTAATATACCAGATTCACTTCCTCTGGCTTTTTCTCTAATACCGAATACTTTTGGGATTGAAGGCCCTGTAACATCCGCATCAAGAATGGCGGTATGATAACCCAATCTGTTCATAGTAACTGCAAGCATGGAAGTTACAAGCGACTTACCGACTCCTCCTTTACCACTGACAACACCGAAAACCTTTTTGATACTACTCTTCTCATGCAGTTTCTCAGAGAAATCGATTTTCTTTTCTTTTCTTTCTGCACAATTCGCCACACAACTGCTGCAACTTTGATTGCAATTTTCACTCATAATATTAGCTCCTTTTAATTAATTAGATTGTTATTGGTTCCTCTTGACCGATGATACTTATAAGCTTTGGTCCCATCTCTTGCTTTAATAGCAGTTCCATACACTTATTGTAAACCACTTTAACTGCCCTCCCCGATGCACAGTCAATGTCCATCAATAGTCTGTCCATTATTAATAGCTATTACTGCATCCGCATCAAAGGGTATTTTACCGGTAAAGGGCAATACGTGTTGTTACAAAATAGCTCAATTTTATCTGTATTTTCAAGGTTAGTATTAAATTTGTTTATACAGACTGCTGTTTTTATTCCAAATTTTGCTGTAGTATTTATTATACGTTCCATATCGCCTGATGCCTGAAAGGGAAGGTTCTGCTACAATTAAAACCATGTCAACACCACTTAGGGATGCAATAACCGGGCAACCAATACCCGGAGAACCTTCAATAATTGCAAGCTCACCATTAGCTGATGCTGACTTCATTTGCTAACACCTATTGGACCAATGCTATCTTTTCTTGACACTTGCATCGTGGCATGATTTACCCCCTAATTAGGGCTTGCTGAATAGCTAAAAATCGCGAAATTACAAGGGTTATAGGGTCTATATGTTGAATTCTAATGCAAGGAA
>JBMNTM010000178.1:0-3902 GCA_050945735.1 Desulfosporosinus sp. | reverse complement strand
GTTTAAAAGAGAACTATTCGAGATTTTATAATAGTTCTCTTAATTTTTGACTGATTACGTTAGGATATATTAAAAAAATTATATTTTATTTTGTAGAAAATTATGTTATTCTAATAATATAAAATCCTTAATTAAAAATTCCATAAATTAGGAGGAAGCAATTAATGGCTAAAATGAAAACCATGGATGGCAATGAAGCGGCCGCCCACGCTTCGTACGCGTTTACGGATGTTGCTGCCATCTTCCCCATCACTCCCTCTTCACCGATGGCCGAATTCGTCGATGAATGGGCTGCTTTTGGGAGGAAAAATGTATTTGGACAAACTGTTAAGGTAGTAGAGATGCAATCTGAGGGGGGTGCTGCAGGAGCAGTACATGGTTCACTTCAGGCTGGGGCGTTGACTACGACTTATACTGCTTCACAGGGATTACTTTTAATGATTCCCAACATGTACAAAATTGCTGCTGAGCTTTTGCCGTGCGTATTCCATGTGAGTTCCCGGGCTTTGTCAACGCATGCACTTTCAATTTTTGGTGATCACCAGGACGTTATGTCCGTGCGGGCAACTGGTTTTGCTTTACTATCATCACATAGTGTACAAGAAGCATTGGACTTGGGCTTTATTGCTCATTTGGTTACGATTAAATCTCGTGTACCATTCGTTCATTTCCATGACGGATTCCGTACTTCTCATGAAATCCAAAGAATTGAAGTACCAGAGTATGAGGAAGTTGCTCAACTATTGGACATGGGAGCGGTTCAGGCCTTCCGTGAGCGTGCTTTAAATCCTGAGCATCCGGTTCTGCGCGGTTCAGCTCAAAACCCGGATATCTACTTCCAAGGTCGTGAAGCTTCTAATCGTTTCTATGTTACTATTCCTGACATAGTCGAACAGACGATGCAGGAATACAAGGAGCTTACCGGACGTGAATATCATCCTTTCCAATATTATGGTGCGGATGATGCTGAACATATTATCGTGGCAATGGGCTCAATCTGTGATACGATTGGGGAAACCGTTGATTACTTAGTAAGCAAAGGGGAAAAGGTTGGGGTTGTAAAAGTTCATCTATACCGTCCGTTTTCCAGTGATTACTTCTTTAAAGTATTGCCTAAGACAGTCAAAAAAATTGCAGTTTTAGATCGTACTAAAGAACCCGGTGCTACGGGTGAACCCCTATATCTGGATATTAAGGATATTTTCTATTCAAGCGATATCAAACCGCTAATCGTTGGTGGACGTTATGGCTTGGGTTCAAAAGATACGACTCCTTCTCAGGTCCTGGCAGTATACAAGAACCTTAAGTCTGAAAACCCGAAAAATGGCTTTACTATTGGTATCATAGATGATGTAACCCATACTTCCTTAGTCGAAGACGAGACTATTGATACTGCTCCGGAAGGGACTATCGCTTGCAAATTCTGGGGTCTCGGTTCAGATGGCACTGTCGGCGCAAATCAACAGGCGATTAAGATTATCGGAGATTACACTCCGCTCTATGTACAAGCTTATTTTCAGTATGACAGTAAGAAATCCGGCGGAGTTACGATTTCTCATCTCCGTTTTGGCAAGAAGGAAATTAAATCACCTTATTATGTTACAAGCGCTGATTACATAGCTTGTCATAATCAAGCATATGTTTCACAATATGATCTCTTAAACGGTATCAAGAAAGGCGGAAACTTTGTTTTGAATTGTCAGTGGACAGTGGAAGAACTTGAAGAAAAACTTCCAGCTACCATGAAACGAGCGATTGCGAGAAATAATGTGAACTTTTACATTATTGATGCAGTTACAATCGGTCGTAAAATTGGACTTGGTTCCCGAATTAACATGATTATGCAATCAGCTTTCTTTAAACTTGCAAATGTAATTCCTGTTGAAGAGGCTGTTGCTTATCTTAAAGAGTCAGTTGTTCAAACGTATGGTAAAAAAGGCCAAAACATTGTAGATATGAACATTGCAGCAATTGATCACGGTGTTTCTTCCCTTATTAAGGTGGACGTGCCTGCTTCATGGGGAGATGTAGACGATGCACAAGCTGCTGCAGCGGCGGCTGCTGAAGAACCAGACTTTATTAAAAATGTGCTGCGCCCGATGAATGCCTTAAAAGGCGATAACCTCCCTGTTAGCACTTTCCAAGGCTGTGAAGATGGGACTTTCCCGGTGGGAACAGCCTGTTACGAAAAACGTGGTATCGCTGTTACCGTACCGGAGTGGCAAATTGATAACTGTATTCAATGTAATCAATGTTCTTATGTTTGCCCGCATGCAGCGATTCGTCCTTTTTTAATGAACGAAGAAGAAGCTAATAACGCTCCGGAAAATTTCACAGCTAAGAAAGCGACGGGGAAAGAAGCAGCAGGACTGCAATATCGTATTCAAGTCAGTCCTTTGGATTGCACCGGCTGCGGCAATTGTGTAGAAGTTTGTCCTGCTAAAGTGAAAGCTCTGATCATGAAACCAGCGGCTGAACAAATTGAACGACAGGCCTTAAACTGGGCTTATGCCGTAACCCTAAAAAATAAGAGCAATCTTTTTAACATGACTACGGTCAAAAATAGTCAGTTTGCTCAACCTTTACTTGAATTCACCGGAGCATGTCCAGGTTGTGGTGAGACTGCTTATATTAAACTTATCACGCAGCTTTTCGGTGATCGTATGATGGTCGCTAATGCTACAGGCTGTACCTCTATCTGGTCCGGAAGTGCTCCTTCATTTCCTTATACTACTAACCAGGAAGGTAAAGGACCTGCTTGGGCAAATTCTTTGTTTGAAGACAATGCCGAATACGGCTTTGGGATGCAAGTGGGCGTAAGCCAACTTCGTGAAAAATTGGCGGATCTAATGAAACAAGCTCTTGAACTGGAAATAAGTGTTGAGTTAAAGGACGCTTTCAGGGAGTGGCTCAAGGGCTACGATGATACTGAAGCCTCCAAAGCGGCGACCGTTAAGCTCCTTGCAGGTCTTAATGGATACGCTGGGGAGGAGAAAGTCCTCAAAGATATTCTGGCTTTGAAAGATCATCTTATCAAAAAATCTCAGTGGATCATCGGTGGAGACGGTTGGGCTTATGACATCGGATATGGCGGTTTAGACCATGTCTTAGCTTCCGGAAATGATGTAAACGTGCTTGTTCTAGATACTGAGGTTTACTCCAATACCGGTGGGCAATCCTCAAAATCAACTCCCTGTGCTGCTGTCGCGAAGTTCGCGACATCGGGCAAGAAAATTCGTAAAAAGGACCTTGGAGTTATGGCCATGAGTTATGGATATGTTTATGTAGCACAGATTGCGTTGGGCGCGGACATGACTCATGCTCTTAAGGTTATTAAAGAAGCAGAGGCTTATAAAGGACCTTCTTTGATTATTGCTTATGCGCCTTGTATTAACCATGGTCTCAAAGCGGGCATGAATAAAAGTGTACAAGAGCAGAAGAAAGCGGTAGACTGTGGTTACTGGCATCTGTATCACTTTAATCCTGATCTGATAGAGCAAGGTAAGAATCCATTTAGTCTTGATTCTAAAGAGCCTACCACATCCTTCCGTGAATTTATCCTGGGCGAAGATCGTTACGCTTCCTTGTTGAACACTTTCCCAGAGAGTGCGGAGGAACTTTTTACATGTGCTGAAAAATACGCAAAGGTCCGCTATGATTCTTATAAACGTCTCGCTAGCCAAAACTGGAGCTAAATCAATATTAAGGATGTATAGTTACTGAATCTAAAAGAGCAGGGGTACCTGCTCTTTTTTTGTAGCTCAAAAAAGTAGTTACTCAACTTTCGCACCGTTAATATTAGCTCAAATGCACTCTAGAGTTGAGTTTAGAACAAAATAAATTTGATCCTTGACAGAAAAACACCTTTCAAAATTGGTAAAATGGAAGTGACTAAACAACCA
>JBMNTM010000177.1:0-3912 GCA_050945735.1 Desulfosporosinus sp. | reverse complement strand
ACATCATTAGCGTTGCATAAATAATCTGACAAAAAGTCAAATCTCAAATGATAAAGGAATCAAGAGAAAAATGATAAAATCAACCGGTATTCCTGATTATTCCTGTAAAAACTAATGAAAAAGCCTTATAATTAGAGTTAGGGTAGTCCTTGCCTAAATCTCTAACTATAAGGAGATTAATATGCAGGACAAGGATACTAAATATTCCACATTTTTTCAAGCTTTTAAGCCCATTTTATCCAATAATATCTGGTTAAAAATTACTCAAGCTATTCCTAACCTAAACAAGGGAGTTAAAAAACTCACGGTTAAAACACTAATCACATTAATGGCTAACGCTCAAATCCAAGAGTATTGCGCCTTGAGAGACATTAGTGGAAGTTTGAATAACGATGATTTTAGCCAATCTGTAGGACTTGAGAACATCTGCTATAGTACAATTTCACGCCGATTAAGAGATCTTTCTCCTACAGTTGCTGAGATGCTTATGAAGAATGCTACCCATGAAATTGCCCTAAAAAAGGGCTACGCAGCAGTTCAGCAAAAGCTCGGGAAACTAAATCTGATTGACTCCACTACAATTAGCGTCTGCCTGTACCGTTATCGCTGGGCAGAATTCCGGAAAACAAAAAGCGGCGTTAAACTTCACCTCGCTTTAAAGTTTGATGGTGATTCTTATCCGAATAAATCAGTAATCACTCCAGCGAAAAAGGCCGACCGAAAACTTCTGGATGAGCTTATTATCGATGAAAAGGATGCCATTAACGTTTTTGATCGTGCATACGTGGACTACAAGAAGTTTGATGAGTTCTGTAAACTGGGAATTCGCTTTGTTAGTCGTCTGAAAGATAATGCAATCATTCAATTTACGGGAAAAGAAAGGGTTATCGACGAAAATTCCCCAATCGAAGAGGATGTTACTGTCATCCTTGGAGGTAACTCTAAAAGAATGAAAAACGAGCTTCGGCTCATTACCGTTTATGACTCGGAAAAAAATCCAGTGACAATTGTGACCAATGTATTTGACTTGAGTGCAGAAGAAATCTCTGATATCTATCGGTATCGCTGGCAGATCGAGACTTTTTTCAAATGGCTCAAACAACATGCTCAGATCAAGCATTTCTATGGATTAAGTAAAACCGCAGTCATAAATCAATTGTTAATTGCCCTCCTCACTTACTGTTTGCTGTTATTAATGAAGCTTGAAACAGGCTTTAACAGAGAACTCTTGTACATTCAAAGGATTATGAAAAACTGTTTATTTGATTCCTACCAGGATTTTATCAAGAAGCTCTATGCAAAATACGGAAAGAGTTCTCGTGGCCGAAGACGACTAAGAAACGCGACAATCTTTGCTGCAACCAGACTCCAGGTACTATGTGGAGATACCGAACTCTTAAATAGTGTAGACTATGATCCCTTAATTCTCTAATCGAACACGTGTCAAAATGTGGGAAAGGGCTATCGCTTAGTTCTACCTCGTTTTGAACCCAATGGAAAAAGATCAACTTCCTGTATACACCATATTTAATAATATATGTTATTGGGGAATTCTGGATAATAACTATTGACAAGATGAGTTAAAATTTATGCAACGCCAATGGAAAATTATTAAATATCTTATTAATTAATCAATTCCCATGCCACTAACGCCCACATCGGAAGATGAAAATAAGATTATTTGGATAAATAAGAACCAATTATATGGAGTTATGATGGGCCACAATTAGGAATAATTCTCTTGAATTCTTTGTTTTTTACTTCGTGTGAAGAACAACTGCAGAATTTGCGATAAAAATAATTTCCATAAATATCCATTAACCCTTTGTTTATCGGCGTTTCCATGAAACTTATCATTTTTTAGAAACACCTTATTTATTACGATTTCGACATGACATATAACGTATAATTACAAACACCGGAGAAGCAATCAATTAAAAGAAGATATTGCGAACCGGAATACTTATAAGGTGGTATGTTGACGAATGGGTAAGGAAGTTAAAATTATTATTGCGGACGATAACCGTAATCTTTGTCAAATGTTACAGAATGACCTTCAAAGTCAAGCAGATCTTAGCATAGTTGGCGTAGCTTATAATGGATTAGAAGCCTGGGAGCTTATCCAAACCAAAGAACCGGATTTGATAATCCTTGACGTTGTAATGCCAAATATGGATGGGTTAGGCATTTTGGAACGAATCAATTCTTTAACAACAATGACACGCCCCAAAATAATTATGCTGACCGCTTTTGGGCAGGAGTCTTTGATAAATCAAGCAATGATTCAAGGTGTGGACTATTTTATCTTAAAACCATTCGATCTTGAAGTTCTGAGAAAACGTATTCGTTCTTTAACGCAGGATATGCCGTTGCCTAATCCTGCTCAGCCTTCTTCAGCTTCTCCATTAGTAACAAATGCAGGTAGCGGGTTTAATCTATTCAGCGAGGTGACTGCTATGATGCACCAAATCGGGATTCCTGCACATGTTAAGGGTTATCAATATATTAGAGATGCAATTTTGATGGTGGTAGAGGATGTCTCTTTATTGGGGGCTGTAACCAAGGAACTTTATCCCAGCATTTCTAAAAAGAATGATACTGTACCCAGCAGAGTAGAACGTGGAATTCGGCATGCGATAGAACTTGCCTGGGAACGTGGAAATTCAGATACACTCAAACGGATTTTCGGATATTCCATGAATATTGAGCGTCAAAAACCCACGAACTCTGAATTTATCGCCCTTCTTGCTGATAAATTCAGAGTAATGAGCAAGGTAAGCTAAAAGTATCAAACTACTTCAATGCTTAAATTAAATCTTAAGACTCCCGCTTCTTTAAGAATTAGGAGTCTTACTTGCTTTAAGAGTAGAATTTTGAGAAACTAAATAAAGCTACTTATTTTAAGAATTGGGAATTTTACTCGTGCTCGTTTCTATCCGTAAAGAATTTAATGTCAGTTCGATTATGTTTTGCATCTCACTTGGGAAAGTGGCAGTGTCTGTAATGTATAAAATTCTTATTACTTCTTCATTGTCGTTAACTATTACCCAATACTCATTTCCACTGGTTAATTTTTGCCCTAATTCAGTGATCCATTCGATTTGGAATCCACGATAGTCATTATGTTTCACATTATTGATCTTGTAAGTCCTGTAATTAAGAGGACTTAAAGCTTTACTATCACTAAGAAACCCTTCTAAATTTTCAATATTCCACGCTTGTATGTATCCTCGATAAGCTAATTTACTATTGACTAAGTAGATACTAAATCGTAATTGCTCTCCTTTATCAGGACTGACATATACTTCCGTGGCATCAGGCACTTCAAATTTAACAGAATAATCGTTTATGATATATTCTAGGGATTGATAATTACTGGCAAGAGTTATATTATTTTGTATTGGCAAATAGCCACTTATACTTTTTGGTTCTTTGATTATAGGACTTTGAATTATAAGGACAGAGATAGCACAAGCAAAAGCTAAAATTAAAAGCTTTTTTTTGCTCATTTATTTTCCCTTCTTTACAGGTTTTCTCCTTACATTCTATTAATAGTCTAATTCAATAATTACAAACATTACTTTAGAACTTTTTCCGATAGCTAACAGTTCTTATCTCCCTCTTCTTTAAAAGGAGTAAGAACTGTACAGCTCCTGGATATTTCTAAGCATCAGAAGGGCAAAACTCCACCTAATGCCAAGAACTCTGTTAATCTTCCTTATGGATGTTCTATTGGCTTTGTGAGGTAAAGCAGCTTAGATTTGGAAGACCTCTTGCTTATCAATTTCGGATAATCAAAAACATTTTTTGGACATTAGTGAAATATATTTCAATAAACTTTGATTTAAGGTGAAAAATATATTATAATATTATTATAAATTAAGGAATTGATGAGCATGATATGTAATAAAA
>JBMNTM010000176.1:0-3915 GCA_050945735.1 Desulfosporosinus sp. | reverse complement strand
AATGAGGTTATATTTCGAAGACTGAATCTCATGGACAAAACATTTCCATTTAAGAAGAAGTTTCATGTAATTTTTTGCCGCAATGTAATGATTTATTTTGACAACCAAACAAAAAGAGATTTGATCAAAAAATTCTATGATTTAACTGAACCAGGGGGGTATTTGTTTATTGGACATTCCGAATCCCTTAATCGAAACGAGACAGACTATGAATACGTCCTGCCCGCCGTCTACCGGAAAGGAACAAAAGCATGAAAAAAATCAAGGTGCTGGTTGTCGATGATTCTCTTGTCTTCCGTGAAGTTTTAGCAAAAGGGATCTCTTCTGATCCGTACATAGAAGTGGTAGATAAAGCTGTGGATGCCTTTGATGCACGGGATAAAATTTTAAAATTTAAACCAGATGTGATGATTTGTGATATAGAAATGCCGAGGATGAATGGCATTGAGTTTATAAGGAGGCTTTTACCCCAATACGCGTTACCCGTTGTGGTGGTCAGTACCGTAAGTGCGGCTGTCTTTGAAGCTCTGAAAGCTGGAGCAGTGGATTTTGTGAGTAAGCCTAATGTCCAATCAGTTCAAGCTGTTGAGGGGTTTATTCATGAATTAATCATCAAAATAAAAATTGCTGCTAGGGCAAAGGTTACACGATTTACTAGGCAAGGTACGGTTAATGTGATTGAGCAAGGTACTTCTCCTGAAGGGAGGCTCATTGCCATTGGAGCCTCGACCGGTGGAACGGAGGCCGTTTTTAAGATTTTAAAGGCATTACCACGTCAAGTTCCAGGTATAGTGGTGGTTCAACACATTCCGCCGGTTTTTTCCAAGATGTTTGCAGAAAGACTCAATGATTCTACCCAATTGCGGGTTAAAGAAGCAAAGACGGGAGATTATGTGGATCAAGGGAGTGTACTGATTGCCCCGGGTGGGCAACATATCCGGCTTAAAAAGGTCGAAAAAAGATTCAGAGCGGAGTGCTTTGTCGGTGAGAAGATCAATGGGCACTGCCCGTCGATCGATGTTCTCTTTGAGTCTGTGGCAAAAGAAGCTGGTGACAAAGCGATCGGGATTATTCTCACGGGAATGGGGTATGATGGAGCAAAAGGATTGTTGTCTATGAGAAGAAAAGGTGCCCGTACTTTAGGACAGGATGAAAAATCATCCGTTGTATATGGAATGCCCAAGGTCGCTTTTGAAATCGGGGCCGTAGAGCGTCAGATACCTCTGGATACAATAGCTCAAGCCCTTGTTACTCTCTTAAGGAGAGGAAACGGATAAAATTAACTCGGCAATTTGAATACCTTTTTTAGATTAAAGAGGTAGCTTTTAGACTGAAGGAGTAGTCTCAAACAAAAGATCAGAGTCCGTGTTGAAACTTTAGTTTCACACGGACCCTTTTAATATTGCTGCGGTTTTCGTTAACCTGTATTTTCTTAGCCCCTAGTCCTACTTCATAATTATAACTGAACTTGCTTTAATAAGGGCACTAACATCATCTCCGGCTTTAAGATTCATTGAATCTGCTGACCCAGTAGTAATCGATGCTACTACATCTGTGTTCGCATTTACTTCCAAGATCACTTCCGTCGAGACGGGGCCTTTTTTGATGTCCTTAATCTTCCCCTTAAGCTGATTTCTCGTCGATAATTGCATATCATTCATCTCCATTTAGCATTTCTTAATGCTAGTATTGACATTATCGAGGCATGTTTATACGTACATAGCATACGAAGGAATTTTTATAGTCTCAACAAGACACTTATTTTCCGGAACGTTCTTAAAGAGAGGTAATGATTAAATCTCTGGCTCGGAAGGATGATACTACTAACCTTAACAGTAGGGTCAAGAATTTAAATCCCCCGCCTCACTGAGTTGGGGGATAGTTCCAGTTAATCATCCGTAAGATTATCTAAGATTAAGTGTCACTTGGAGAAGGGCTATTGGAAGAGTCCTGAGCCTTGTGTTTGCATCCTTTGTCGAAACCATGACCATTTTTCTTGCCAAAGCCAGTGTATTGCCCATTAGCAAAGTCTTCTTCCATCTGCTTTTGACGTTTTTCGATGAAGCCCTTAATCTTGGCGGACTTCTCCTGATCGATAAGTCCTGCTTCTAATTGTTTGTCCACAATTTGTTTTTTGAGCGTATACATTTGTTGGTTTAATGTTTTAAGCTCATCAAGTTTAGCAGGATCTGGTGCGGCTAAGCTCGTTCCGGCACCAAAAGTCAGGAAAGCTAAGGTTAGCAAACTTACTGTGAGCTTTTTTAACACTTTCACTCCTCCTTGTTATTGAACTTAACTGGAACGTTTATATAATGCCCAATTTGCCGGGAAAAATTTTGTTAGTATAGCATGATACATCCTTTTTTTCAGATTAGCAATCCCATGCCCGCCAGAGCCAGGTGCCCCAATAACTGGAAACCAATCAGAGCGAAAACTTCCTTTTTCTTGATGCCTAATTAGTTATATTAACGTTTATTTCAAGAATATTGCCAGTCAAGTAGAATAATTCTATACTGAGACATATAATAGTTTTAACGAAGGAGATTTGAAAATGGGTATAAAATTCATTAAACGGATCCCAACCGCAGATGAAATTATAGAGCAGATTCCTTTGCCTAAGCACATTAAAGATATTAAAGAAAAAAGAGATAGAGATATTAGAAATATCTTTGAAGGTAAGGATAACCGATTTATCCTGATAATAGGTCCTTGTTCAGCTGATAATGAAGACGCTGTTTGCGAGTATGTTGAAAGACTTGCAGGCGTTCAGGAAAAGGTAAAAAAATTGATTTTGGTTATACCAAGAATCTATACAAATAAGCCTCGTACTACTGGTGAAGGGTATAAAGGTATGGTGCATCAACCTGACCCCAGTAAAGAACCTGATTTATTTGAAGGAATCAAAGCCATTAGAAAAATGCATTTAAGAGCATTATCTGAATCTTACATGCCCGCCGCCGATGAAATGCTTTATCCTGAAAACTATACCTATCTTGCAGATCTTTTAGGATATATTGCAATCGGGGCTCGTTCCGTTGAAAATCAGCAACACAGATTAACGGTAAGTGGAGTTGACGTACCGGTAGGTATGAAGAATCCTACAAGTGGTGATCTTTCAGTTATGTTTAACTCGCTCATAGCTGCGCAGCATGGCCATACTTTTACATATACTGGATGGGAAGTAAAAACTACAGGTAATCCGCTTACCCATGCTATCTTAAGAGGTGCTGTGGATTCATATGGAAGAAATATACCGAATTACCATTATGAAGATTTATTGCGCGTAGCTAAAGAATATGAAAAACTACAGCTTTTAAATCCATCTATTATTGTAGATACAAATCATGCCAATTCTATGAAGTGTTATTCTGAGCAGCCAAGAATTGCGCGAGAGGTATTAATGAGTCGGAAATATGACATGTTACTTAAAAAAATGATTAAAGGTCTTATGATTGAGAGCTATCTGGTTGAAGGCAACCAGGGAATAGGGGAGAATGTGTATGGAAAATCAATAACGGACGCCTGTCTTGGTTGGGAAAGTACAGAGGAATTGATTTATTATGTAGCGGAAAATATCTAACTTTAGATATAGAAGCAATGGAAATGTATATGAAAAATTCCCAAAAGCTTGAACACCTTCTTATTTTTGGGATAAAGATTGCCCTCCCTGGTTCGTAGGAGGGCATTTGTAATTCTCTATCCATAGTTCTCCGGATCGTTTTTAATTCCATATTGTTCTTGAATTATGTTGACGCGCGGTGCCCATTCACGTAAACTATTTCGAATTTCTGTATCATTTACTTCATCCACTTGCAACACAAGATTTTCACCTAACTGAATACCAATCTTATACTTATTATTATTAGTATCTGCGCTGACCAGAATTCCTTCATAAGTTTCTTTAGTGTAAGGGAT
>JBMNTM010000175.1:0-3954 GCA_050945735.1 Desulfosporosinus sp. | reverse complement strand
GTCATCCTCCTAAAGTGCAAGGTTTTTAGCCAATTTTTCAATATTTCCTTGCATTAGAATTCGACATATAGACCCTATAACCCTTGTAATTTCGCGATTTTTAGCTATTCAGCAAGCCCTAACTAGACTTCAAGCATTTCTCCGGGCTTTAATGCCCTAATTTTGCTCTCTGGAGCCCTGCGTTGAAGGAGCCGCTCAAATTCCACTACGTCTTGAACAATAGGTGGAAATGTATCATAATGCATCGGAATGACTACTTTTGGTCTTAATAACTGAGAGGCATGAACTGCTTCCTCGACACCCATGACAAAATTATCTCCGATCGGAAGCATAGCAACCGTAAGGGAATGCCGACATCCTATTAGTTCCATATCACCAAATAATCCCGTGTCCCCTGCATAATAAAGCCATTTCCCTTCGATTTGCATTAAAAAACCACAGGGAGGACCGCCATAGATTAAGTTCCCTCCTTCAGGGTTCTCAATCCCGGAACCATGCAATGCCTGGGTTAATTTAACCCATCCAAAGGGAAACTTGTGCTTTCCCCCCAAGTGCATAGCATGTGTCTTCGCTCCCTGACTTTCACAAAAAACAGCTAACTCAGATACAGCAACAATAGGAGCTCCTGTCTGCTTAGACAATTGTATCGCATCACCTAAATGGTCACTATGTCCATGACTGACCAGTATGGCATCAAGTTGAAGATAGTCTTCCGGTTTTACCGTGGTGCTTGGGTTTCCTGTCAAAAAGGGATCAATCAGAATTCTTCCGGCATTCCCTTCAATTTCGAAGCAGGAATGTCCATGAAAATAAATATGCATTTTACCCCTCCTATTTGTTCTATATTTTATTAAACATATGTTTGAAGAACATCCCAGAAACTTGTATAGCTAAGGTTCAATTTACATAGTGCTATACCACGAATACCAAGCTGCAGAGCAATGTCCAGTTTGTCACTCATACTACGGGGATCTTCGAAATATACAGTATGGCGTTCTCTCATAATCTCATAACGAAAGTATGTGCTATGTTGACCTGCATCCCATTGCAACGGGGCCCCATGACGTCGCGCAAGTTCTATAGCCTGTTGATAGCTGATAATTTGACCAACTCCTTGCTCGGGCCAATCTAACCCATAGATTGGAATTTCCATAAAAATTTTCCCTGGTGGAATATTAGTCACTGCATAATTTAAGACTCTCTTAAACCAGGGAAATGAAGCCACGGCTCCTGGTTCAATTGATGCCCGATGTTCTTCGCTGGTTATAATCACCTCATCGACAGCCTGCCCAATCGCTGTATAATCAAAAAAATCCCTCCTATCCTCCAAATCATCCAAAAGATCATTGGAGGTTTTAGCAGGTAAATTAATCGATACCAAATAATTTTCTCGTTGAAACCGCTCCGACCAGTTACTAATAAGCTTGCTAAATAGAGGTTTGTCTCCAGGTGCCACCCTCTGCAAATCAAAATTAACCCCATCACACTGATATTCGTCCAAGATATTCTTAATGTTTTGCCACACAATGTTGGCAAAGCATTGATCACGCACCAGCTTTTCAACCAAAGCTGAAGAAAATTGACCTCGTGAGGTCAGGTTGCTTACCATTAAGAAAACTTTGATTCCTAAAGCATGGGCCTCATTGATTAGTCGCCGCCTTGGCCGTCCCAAGAGTGTTCCGTGATCCTGAATATTAATCTTATGAAGAGCTAATTGATTGAAGAGATTTCCGTAGCTTATATGATAAGGGTAACCCTTTGTTTGTTCTGTTAAGCCATTATAAAAGACAAACACTTTTAATGGCATACAATACCCCCCTTTTCTAAATCATATGCATGGATAGAGAAAAGAAGAGTAAACTAGAGGTAGGGATTATTTTGGCAAAATTTATTTTGAATGACGTCGGCTAAATACTGCCAGCATAGTTGTTCTGCGCATAAGAATGATAATAAGCAATGCAAAAACTAGAAAAAGAATAGATAAAGACCAAATCCACAGTCCCTTTGCCCCAAGCACAGCAGCGCCACCAAAGCAAGCACTTATTCCATACATTAAAAGCACTGCTGACCGTTGGGTTAACCCGGCATCCAATAAACGATGGTGGAGATGCCCTCGGTCAGCTTTAGCCATAGACTGTCCCCGCAGCTTGCGGCGAATAATAGTAAAGGTTAGGTCGGTAACCGGCATGCCTAAAACTAGAAGTGGAAAGACCAATCCTAAAATCGTCGCAGTTTTAAGCAGACCCATAATCGAAATTCCGCCAATAATGTAGCCAAGGAACATACTTCCTGAGTCTCCCATGAAAACACGCGCCGGGGGAAAATTGAAAAATAAAAAACCCAGGAGTGCTCCGGCTAAAGACAGCGTAAGATGGGCAGGAGCAATCGTAGGTTGAAGAATTTGATTAGCAGACCAAAATAACAACAGCACCGCTATGAAACAAATTCCCGCAGCTAAACCATCGAGTCCATCCGAAACATTAACAGTGTTAACCAAGCCGACAACCCAAAAAATCATTAATATAGGGCCAATAGCACCTAAACCTAATGTCTCAAAATTAATTAACTGCATAAATGGTAAAGAGATGATGTTCATAGAAAAGTCAAAAACGAGAAGTACTGCCGCCGCAGCAATTTGCCAAAAAAGCTTTACAAAGGGGCGCATGCCGCGGATATCATCCCAAATTCCAACTGCCAAAATGAATGTGCTGCCCAGGAACAGCCCCAATATTTGTTTATCCCACACCTGCATAATCAAGGCAGCACTCCAAAATGCAACATATATTGCCAACCCACCAAGACGAGGAATCTGCTTTGTATGAACATGTCTTCCACCAGGATAAGCAATAGCTCCCCACTTAACTGCTAACCGCATCGATAGCGGCGTAGCGATAACCGCTATTACAAGAGCCACGAAAAAGGTTAACACATAAGTCATGTTTGACCTCCTTGCTAGACTAGCTCCGGAAAACCCCATTGACGTAAAACTTCATAAACAACAACTGCCACTGAATTGGACAAATTTAAACAACGGGCTTCCGAGCGCATCGGCAATCGGAAGGCCGTGTCCTGGTAACGTGCTATTAGTTCGGGGGCCAATCCTTTTGTTTCTTTCCCAAAAAGCAGATATCCCCCAGGCTCGTATACTATGTCAGTATACAACCGCCTACCTTTTGTAGTCGCTAAATAACGGGGTCCCAGGTTTTTTTCCTCAAACTCCTCAATGTCTTCATAAATAAATATTTCAAGTAAGTGCCAATAATCTAATCCGGCACGTTTTAATTTCTTGTCATCTATACTAAACCCTAATGGTTTTACTAAATGAAGAGTTGCTCCTGTTACAGCACAAAGCCGAACCACATTCCCCGTATTGGGAGGAATTTCCGGCTCTACCAGGACAATATTCAGGCGTTTGTTCAAGACTTTGGTTCCCCTTTCAATGACACCCACTACAGGTTCCACAACATCCTGGCGTGCAATTTTTATCCCCGGACCCTCCAGAGACACCCGGACTTGCAAACCCGGATATTTTTTTCTTGAGCCCAGTATGTCCGCAGTTAGTACACTTTAACTGCTCACCATTTTCCCCCATCTTATATAAATCAATTGTTACAGTGCCACAGCTTGGACACTTAAATTCATACATTGGCATAATGTATAATTCCTCCCAAATCATCGAATTTCTCATTAAGCTATTATAACCTGAAATTACGACAAATCCAAAACCCTGTACTGCTATTATAGATAATTCTGTACAATTAAACACTTATATATAAATGTAAAAATATGACGGAAATAACCATTTTGGCCATTTCTAGCGATTTATCTTAAGGAGCATTCCTGTAATGCTTAACAGAGGTCTTTGAAAAAAGAGACGCCAGTCAATTACAATTGAATTGTGCTGATCCAGTCTAAGAAAGGCACAAAACAAAAGATTGAGGAGGCGTCCCTATA
>JBMNTM010000174.1:0-3964 GCA_050945735.1 Desulfosporosinus sp. | reverse complement strand
TTACGCGGATCCTTAGCCAAAATGCCCACCACCTCCGGTAAAATCTCACTTCTTCGCTTGAGAAAGTAAATAAAAGCCATCCGTTCATTGGGGCAAATGGCAATCTCTTTGTTGTCGTGCCCACCGGCTTCTTCAGTAGACTTTAAACGTTTAAAAGATATTAAAGCACGATCTAAATCAATCAGGTATTCTTTACCTAAACCAACCGTCGTCTGGGAATGGTCTCCCGTGACGATAACTACATTTTTTTCAAGGGCTTTCTCCCAAGATCCAAACTCATTAAGTACTAAAGCCACTTGGCGATCTGCTCGTTCAATCGAAGGCCCGGTACGCAAAGGTCCGTATCGATGTGCATATTTATCATTATCAGGGAAATAAACGACCATGAAATCCGGCTGTTTACCTTCACTAATCAGCTGAGCAGTAATTTTTCCGGAAAATTGGTCATTGAAACCAAAACGATGAAATACCCCACTGGGATAATCATTTGTCCGACTAAAGGGCGGTCGGACGACCTGTCCCAATGTCAAATGAGAAGGACCTGAAATTTCTGCTTGATTAAGACGGAAACGTGTCACCAAAGCGATCAAAAACGGGATTTCTACTTTATACGGATGCGTCGCCCGATGCATAAACAAATTAATGTTCCCTGTAGTATATCCGCTGGTTTCGAGTCTTTCATACAGGGTTGGCGTTTTCGCACTAAGATGCTCATTATTAAGATTTATTAATAAGTTGCGGAGGACCTTTTCAGGACCAATTTTCAAGACACTCTGCGGGGTTGCTCCATAATCTACAATTCTTCGGCTCTCGTCATTATACCATATAAAGCCAGGGACCCCATGCTGATCAGGCCAAGTTCCAGTAATCATAGAACTGGTAGCAACTGGAGTCATAGTTGGAAAAGATGAAACAACTCGGTCGAAGCAGGTTCCATGCTTAGCCAGAAAACGAAGGGCTGGGGCTTTCCCTTCCGAAAGGATTCTCCCCAAAACCACAGGATGCAGAGAGTCTATCACAAATAAGATTACCTTTTTCATGATCGACCCCTTTACTGATTATTTTATAAAGAAATAGAGTAACTCCTCTGCTTCACTTACCAGAAACAAGTATATCAAAAACTCTCGATTGTCACGAATTGCTATTAAATACTCCGGCTCCCTGGTTTGACAACTGGAATCCCTTGCGCACAAAGCGGGCATTCCTGAGCATCATATGCCTGAATGTTGAGCTGAACGATAGAGGCCATCGGTATGCCAAAATCAACCTTCCCCCCCGAACGGTCGACAAGAATACCGACCCCAACCGGGATAGCCCCGAATTCCCGGACCACAGCGAGCACTTCCTGAACGGAGCCGCCGGTCGTGGCCACATCCTCTACGACTAGGACCCGTTCGCCTGGAGAGAGCGTAAATCCTCTGCGCAAACGCATGATTCGGTTCTCCCGTTCAGAAAAGAGGGCGCGCACTCCCAAGGCCTTAGCAACTTCATGAGCCACTATAATCCCGCCCATGGCCGGTCCGATCACTGTTTGAATCTCCTGTTCACGAAACTGCTGGGCAAGTCCTTCGGCAAGTATGGCTGCCCGATCCGGGTATTGGAGTACTTGAGCACATTGCATATATTGTGCACTGTGTTTGCCTGAGGTTAATAGGAAATGCCCTTCTAGCAGAGCTTCACTTTTTCTAAATATATTCAGGTATTCTTCGGGTGTAAGCGAGGTTACACCTGCATTAACATGTTTTTCCATCGCCATTACCGTTCCTCTCTATTACTTTTAAGTTTTCTTTCTTGAGGCACAAATTGTCCTAAGAGCATTTTCTTCAAGAGCCAATTCCTGCCCTTTTTACTGTACCCACAGTCTTTCTAAGGCCTGACGCGGATCTTCCGCCCTGGTAACCGGCCTGCCGACCACCAGATACGAGCTTCCTTCTTCTATGGCCTGCTGCGGCGTAAGAACTCGTGCTTGGTCATTCGTTTCACTCCAGGCCGGGCGTATCCCCGGTGTAACAATGATGAAATCCGATGAGGTGATTCGCCTTAACTCCCGGGCCTCCTTGGCTGAAGCGACAACTCCGTCCAGACCGGCCTTTTCAGCCAGCTTGGCCAGTTTCAGTACCTGCTCAGTGAGTGGCCGTTGTATGCCCATCTCTTGTTGAAATTGTTGTTCCGATATACTGGTTAAAACCGTAACCCCGATTAATTTGGGGATATTTTTTAATTCACTGCCGGCTTCCCGTGCAGCAGCTGCTGCCCTGGCCATCATCTCATACCCGCCGCTGCAATGCACATTGATCATGTCTGCACCATACTGAACAAACCCCCGAATGGCCCGTTCTACCGTGGTGGGAATGTCATGAAGCTTTAAGTCCAGAAAAATCGGAAATCCCATCTCTTTTAGCTCCTGGATAATCGCCGGGCCTGTATAAGCATACAATTCCAGTCCTACTTTAAACCAACAGCCGCTCCCTTGCAGAGCCTTCGCCAGGGTTAAAGCCTCCGCGCGTCCGGGCACATCAAGGGCCACGATAATTTTTTTATTTAATGCCGCATCCATTCACCAAGCCTCCGTTTCTTACTGCTTTATTTTATGGGCCAATCCCACTAATTCGCGCACGGAAATTAATCCGTGTTTTTCACAATATGTCGTTATTCCCTGCAGCACTTCCAATGGTGCCTGTGGATTGACAAAATTCCCTGTGCCGATACTAATGGCAGTTGCGCCGGCTAAGAGAAATTCCACCGCATCCTGCCAAGTGGTAATCCCCCCCATACCGATGATTGGTAAATCGACCGCTTCAAATACTTGCCATACCATACGAACAGCTACCGGCCGGACAGCCGGTCCGGAAAGCCCACCGAAAGTATTGGCCAACAAGGGACGCTGCTGCTCGATGTCAATCTGCATTCCTAAAAGGGTATTAATAAGCGAGATGGCATCCGCTCCTCCACGTTGGACAGCACAAGCTATTTCCACAATATCGGTGACATTAGGCGAAAGCTTGGCGATGACCGGTAGATCCGTCGCTTCCTTGACCACCGCGATCACTTCTTCCGCACTCTGCGGGTCGGCGCCAAAGTGCATTCCGCCATGTTTAACATTAGGGCAGGAAATGTTCACTTCCAATGCCGCTAATCCGGAATCCGCTTGCAATGCGCGTGCCATCTGTTCATAATCCTCCAGGGAAAAACCAGAGATATTTGCGATCACTGCGGTTGGCATTTGACGAATTTTTGGCAGATAGGACTTTAAAAATTCCTCCAGTCCTGGATTTTCTAATCCGATAGCATTCAGTAGCCCGGCCGGCGTTTCTGCCAGGCGAGGCACTGCATTTCCCAGCCGCGGTAAGGGAGTAATCCCTTTCAAAGTAATTCCTCCTAAGGCTTCGAGGGGACAATAAGCAGCATACTCTTCCCCAAACCCATAAGTCCCTGAACCGGTTACGACCGGATTTCTCAGCGTAAGACCTGCCAACACGGTAGTTAGATCAACAGGATACATCCCAGACAACCTCCTCACCCCAAAAAACCGGTCCATCCTGACATACTTTTTTATGCGTTAAAGTACCTGCTTCATCGATCAGAGTACAAACACAGCCTAAACAAGCGCCCACGGCACAGCCCATGCGTTCTTCGAGAGAAACCTGTACCGGAACCTTAAAGTTCATACATAGTTCAGTCACTGCCTGCATCATCTTCGGTGGGCCGCAGGCAGCAACACTAATCTGTCCGGGGCTTGAATTGTCCGTCTGTTTCCTTTGATCAGTTGTTTGAATAACCGTTTGAATAGTCGTTTGTCCCGTCGTTTGCCCAAACAACTGCGATAATCGTTCCTTAACCGGCCCGGTCACCAGACCCCGATCACCTAAGGAACCGTCCAATGTACTGAGGTGAATTGGAATCCCCAGTGCTTGCAAAGCAGAAAGTCCCGCACTGGTTAAAAACGCCTGATTATCTCCCCCCC
>JBMNTM010000173.1:0-3996 GCA_050945735.1 Desulfosporosinus sp. | reverse complement strand
ATTCAAACCGGAATAATTTCTATAAAGGGTGCTCAATACACAGTAAAACCAAAAATTCCGAAGCATATTCAAAAAATTCTAAAGTCTTTAGAATAAAATGTGGTCACTAATTCGGTCAAGTCGGGTATTATTCCACTTTTCGAAGTGAACTCAGGGGAAAATAACTCACAGGCACTAAAAAAGCGGCTCCCTCAAAAATTGAGAAAAGCCGCTGAATTAGCTTTCAATAACGATAGATTTATACTATTTAAGGCAATAGTTTTACTGATTACTTAACTTAGAAGCTGCTTCTTTATCCAGCACTACTGTTGCACTTCCGCCATATAGCTGAATTGCTGAAGCTGTAACATCCGTAGTTACGGGTCCCTGCAATGCTTTAGCAACTATCTCTGCTTTCTTACTTCCATTTGCCAACATGACAATACTTCTGGCTTCAAGAATTGTTCCAATACCCATTGTAATTGCATAATGAGGCATTTGCTCTCTTGCTATCCCTGCATTCTTATAGAATGCTTCATAATTATCATCCAAGGTTTGCCTTGTTAATGCTTCTACCCTGGTTCTTGATGAAAGCGATGAACCCGGCTCGTTAAATGCCCAATGTCCATCTCTTCCTATTCCCAATATTTGAAGATCGATTCCTCCGGCCTTTTTAATTTCTTCTTCATAGGATTTACAAAATTCCAGGGAATCCTTCGAAAGTCCATTCGGCATGTGGATGTTTTCTTTTTTTATATTAATGTGTTTAAAAAGCTCTTCATACATAAATCTTGCATAGCTTTGATCCATTTTGTATGGTAGTGACAAATCTATTCCTACTCCAAGATATTCATCAAGGTTAAAGGTTTTTACATGTGAAAAATCAAGACCTTGGTTATACATCTTAATAAGTTCCTGATATGTACCAATTGGTGTGCTGCCCGTTGCAAGTCCAAGAACACAGTCAGGTTTATTCTTAACCAATTCAGCAATCATTTTTGCTGCATACTTACTCATTTCTAAATAATTCTCTCTTATAACAATGTCCATCTAAAACCTCCATTCCATTACAATGTTATTTAAAAATCCCACCTTCTTTATTTCATTAATTTGGCGGAGAGGGTGGGATTCGCGCCGCTTCGCTTTCACGCCAGGGCGGGAAAATGCTCCCATTGGTCGCTTTTTCTTTTCCGCCCGTTCGAATCCCACCTTCTTTATTTCATTAATTTGGCGGAGAGGGTGGGATTCGAACCCACGGACGGTTGCCCGTCAACTGATTTCGAGTCAGCCCCGTTATGACCACTTCGATACCTCTCCGGATTTATTTTACCTCAGTATCTCTGATAATGAAGAAAACTGAGTAAAAATTTTTAAGGGTCTTTCATGTAATATACTCTCTGATGAATTATAAAATACGCTGTAAATCAGCGCAATTTCTTAAAAAATTTTTTTAAAATATCAGAGCATTCTTCTTCCAAAACTCCCGCAACGATATCAACCCTATGGTTCCAAAGGGTATAATCCAAGACATTCATTACTGTACCTGCAGCTCCACCTTTTATATCTGCAGACCCATACACGATTTGTTTTAAGCGGGACTGTATTATAGCTCCTGCGCACATTGGACAAGGCTCTAAGGTTACATACAAGACAGCATCCGTTAAGCGCCATCTTTCAAGTACTTTGGCTGCTCGTTGAATAGCTAAAATCTCGGCATGTGCTGTCGGGTCGTTTCTCTGTTCTTTTTCATTATGTGCAAGAGCAATTACTTGACCATTATGAACAATGACCGCTCCAATAGGAACTTCCCCTTGTTCAAAAGCTATCTGAGCTTGTGTAAGCGCAACACGCATCCAATCCTGATGAAGCATATATACCTCAATTTGGTGACCCCGGGAGGAGTCGAACCTCCGCAAGACAGGGTTTAGGAAACCCCCGCTCTATCCACTGAGCTACGAGGCCTTATATGGTACTTGCAAGGAACTATATTCAGATAAACATCTAACGTTAAGTAGATGTCCAGTTATCCATTACAATATTTAAACCTCAAAAATCATACCTCGAACACCAATTTTGGTGCGCTCGGAGGGATTCGAACCCCCGACACTCAGATTCGAAGTCTGATGCTCTATCCAGCTGAACTACGAGCGCAATAACCTTTGTGAAGGCAGTATTTAAACTCTGATATCCGGCCCCTGACTTATGACCTCTGATGATAATTTTGGCGGAGGGGGTGGGATTCGCGCCGCTTCGCTTTCACGCCGGTGTGGGAAAATGCTGTATTTATTCTGGCGGAGGGGGTGGGATTCGAACCCACGGACCCCTTACGAAGTCACCGGTTTTCAAGACCGGCTCCTTAAACCGCTCGGACACCCCTCCAAGAATGGGAACCAGAAAATAGTATAACATAATGGTTCACTAAAAACAACTAAATCTATTAATCTAGGGATGAAGTAATAAAAATATATTTACAATTTTTAGTTAACCGATATATTCAACTCTCATGTAAGGCTGCAACGCTTTGGGCACTCGAATCCTACCGTCATTTTCCTGGTAATTCTCCATGATAGCGGCAACTGTGCGCCCGATCGCCAATCCGCTGCCATTTAGAGTATGAACATATTCCGGTTTTTTCTTAGGAGCTCTCCGGAAACGAATATTTGCCCGCCGGGCTTGAAAATCTTCAAAGTTGCTGCAAGATGAAATTTCTTTATAGCCATTAAAGCTAGGCAGCCATACTTCCAAATCATAGGTTTTGGCGGAAGAAAAACCGAGATCACCGGTCGATAACACTACAACACGGTAAGGAAGTTCCAGTTCCTGAAGAATGCTCTCAGCATCCCCGGTCAACAATTCAAGTTCTTCATACGAATTCTCAGGAAGTGTGAATTTGACGAGCTCCACCTTATTAAATTGATGTTGACGAATCAGCCCCCGCGTATCCCGTCCGGCGGCACCAGCTTCTGAACGAAAACAAGCACTGTACGCGCAATGGTAAATAGGCATCTGACTGCCGTCTAAGATTTCGTTACTATAAAGATTAGTTACAGGTACCTCTGCAGTTGGAATCAAGAAGTATTCCGTTCCAACAATCTTAAAGGCATCTTCTTCAAATTTGGGAAGTTGGCCTGTACCAATCATGGAAGTACGATTAACCATGTAAGGAGGAAGTATCTCTGTATAGCCCTTGACAGTATGTCGATCAAGCATGAATGATATTAAGGAGCGTTCCAACTTAGCTCCTAACCCCTTATAAAATGTAAACCGGGCGCCTGTGACTTTCGATGCACGGACAAAATCCAAAACATCCAGTTTTTCACCAAGCTCATAATGCGCCTTCGGTTCGAAATCAAATACACGGGGATTTCCCCATTTACGTACTTGAACATTGGTACTTTCGTCCACTCCTGTCGGCACGGAAGTATGAGGTATGTTAGGAATCTCATAGAGCACCTTTTCCATTTCTTGCACAATTTCTGTCGATTTTTCTTCTAATTTCTTAATGCTTTGGCCGACTTCACGCATTTGCCTAACAAGGTTTTCTGCATCTTCCCCACGTTTCTTCAGGCGTCCAACTTCTTCAGAAACAGAATTACGACGAGCCTTTAAACTCTCAACTTCAACAAGCAATCTGCGTCTTTCTGCTTCTTGTTTCAAAAAATGGTCTAAATTAATCGACACATTACGTTTGTGCAATGCTTCCTGAATCAATTCGGGGTTATTTCGAACAAACTTGAGATCCAACATAAAAAAGCCTCCCAATGGTAATCGACTATTACAATTATACTTTATTAAAAATGTGAAACAAGGCTATCACATTTCAGCAGGAATTATTCAACTACCAATATTTTAAAATGATTTTATTTCACTTGATGTTAATCAATCATGTCCAAAAAGTATTGATGGACCCTTAAGTCTTGAGAAAGTTCCGGATGGAATGAACAGGCCAATAAATTCCCTTGGCGTGCAAAGACTATCCTACCGTTGTACTCAGCCAGAATACCTACATTCGGTGCA
>JBMNTM010000172.1:0-4000 GCA_050945735.1 Desulfosporosinus sp. | reverse complement strand
GTCCTTTTTGAATATGTGCATGCTTTCTACAATAGGAAGAGAATTCATAGTTCACTGGGCTACCAGACCCCCTTACAAGTTGAAATCGCAACACTTACGAGCCAAATGGCCGCCTGATTTAATGCTTTCCATGGTTCAAATAAGTTATTAATCACGATTAATGATTTATTTGAGCTGTGGAAGGTAAACGCGGTTCTGAATGTCTCTTAAAACCTGTCTCAAATATTGACTTCAATCCACAATCGGCTTGTCCGCTTTGTCATACTACGTCTTAGAGCCGGTGATCGCCGGTAAACCGGTTCACATTTTTCAATGTAACGTGAACTGGAAAAAACTCTGGTTGCCAACGATGGTGGCCATTGTGCTCCTAGGTGTTAACGGGGAGAGCGTCGTCAAAGCCGCGCCCCCAGTCTCAACACTGGAGCAAAATTTGTGGATCAGCGGAATTCGTCAAGACGTTAATCTGATTCAGTCGACCCATACCGCCATTTTAGCGAACACGGGACCGGTGACAACGGCGGGGGAAAAGACGAAGGTGCACGTGCCCACGGGAGTATCAATTATCGGGGACAGCGTGACACTCGGTACTCGTGATTATTTAGGACAACACGTCGCTAACAGTACGATCGACGCGGAAGGGGACCGAACGATGAACTTGGCTGACCAAGTCTTGATAGCGCAGCAACGGAATCATCGTTTACGTCAGGACGTGGTGATCTGCATCGGGACCAACGCCCTCGACGGTTACCGGGTCCAGATTATGAAGCTGATCGACGCCTTAGTGCCCGGTCACCGGCTGATCTTCATGACGCCGTATAACGCGCAGACCCAGTCAGATTGGAATTCGAGCAAGTTAGCAGTCTTCGAGTGGACGCTTCCTGCCAAGTACAAATACGTCACGATCGCCGATTGGGAGAAGGTCGCGGGGCAACATCCGGCCGTTTTTGCCGGCACGGACGGCGTGCACTTTGGTGGCGTCCACGCGGGTGATGTCTTATACGCGCAGGTGATCAACCAGGCACTGAAGGTGGCCCGGACGAAACCATGTAAATAGATCGTCCTAGTTAATAGGGTTAAAAACACGGTTGCAGCATTGTGGCCGTGTTTTTTGGTGTTAAAGAAAGCGGATACTGAAAATTTTGCGATTAATTTATGAATGAATCATCAGAAATTAATGAGAGCTCCGACGGAAATTGGAAATGCGCTTAAAATTTGTACACGGATGAACTATAATGGAGACTGAGAATAAAACCGTTTTCAATAACGACTTTGATTCTGCTGAAAATGGTTTTTAAGCTAAAAATCACAAGGAGGCAATATTATGAGTAGTCGAGAGACAGCAAATGTTTTATGGTTTAACGAGTTACATCGCGAAGACGTGAACTTGGTGGGTGGTAAATCATCCTCACTGGGGGAAATGACGTCTTCCATGGATGTACCGGTACCTTACGGCTTTGCAACGACCGCCCGTGCATACCGTTACTTTATGGCAGAGACGGGGTTAAACGACAAGGTTAACGCCTTGCTCGAGGGCATCAAGGACTACGAAAACTCAGATGAGTTGCACCATGCATGTGAACAAATTCGGAATCTAATTGTGAACGCGACCATGCCAGATGATTTAGCGCAAGATATTAAGACGGCCTACGCTGATTTGGCCGATAAGATGGGCCAAAAGGATCCGTTCGTGGCTATTCGTTCCTCAGCAACGGCGGAAGATCTGCCCGACGCATCATTTGCGGGGCAACAGGAATCATACTTAAACATTAAAGGGGCCGACGACGTTACTGACCGGGTTCAAGAATGTTATTCATCATTGTTTACCGACCGGGCAACGTATTACCGGCATAAACAAAACTTCCCGTATGAAAAAGTCGCCTTGTCGGCTGCCATTCAAATGATGGTCTTCTCCAAGGCTTCCGGAGTCATGTTCTCCGTGAACGTGGCCAACGGTGATGATACGAAAATCGTGATCGATGGCATTTACGGCTTAGGTGAATACATCGTGTTAGGGAAGGTCACCCCCGACCACTTTGTTGTGGATAAAGACTCAATGAAGATTGTTGAAAAGAACATCATTAAGCAACCAATCGAATTGATGCGGCAACCCGATGGCGGGACGGTCGAAAAAGAAGTTCCCGCGGACTTACAAGACCAGCCCGTTTTGACGGACGACCAGGTGATTGAATTAGCCGGTTATGTTAAGAAAATTGAACAACATTATGGCTGCTACATGGATATGGAATACGCGTTGGACACCAACACGAACCGGTTGTGGATCGTCCAAGCACGTCCCGAAACCGTTTGGTCTCAACGGAACAAGCAAAAGAAGGCCGACGCCGAAGAAGACGCCAACGTTGTTTCTGAAAGTGACGCGCAGGTTGCCGTTCGCGGGTTACCAGCAAGTCCCGGCTTAGCTAGTGGTGTCGTCCACGTGATCGATAGTCCTAAAGATATTGACCAGTTTAAGGCCGGTGAAGTGCTGGTCACGTTAATGACGTCACCAGACTGGGTCCCCGCTATGAAGAAGGCCGCGGCCATTGTAACTAACTTCGGTGGGATGACCTGTCACGCGGCCATCGTTTCACGTGAAATGCAGATCCCATGTATTGTTGGGACGAAGAGTCAGCACGTGGCGGCAACCGACGCACTGAAGACCGGCGACGTGGTGACGGTCGACGCTAAAAACGGGATTGTTTACATGGGTAAAGTTGCCAGTCTGTTGAAGAAATCGACGCCCGCTGCTCAAACGGGCCAAGTCGTGGCCGCCGAAACCTTCGCACCAACGGCTACCGGCGTCATGATGAACTTGGGTGATCCCGAGTTAGCCGAAAAGTATTCAACGTTACCCGCTGACGGGATCGGGCTGATGCGTGAAGAATTCCTCTGGACAACGTACATTCACGAACACCCACTCTACTTGATCGAACAGAGCCATCCTGAAACGGTGGTCAACATGCTCGCTAACGGGATTGCCAAGGTCGTTCGGGCAATGGCGCCACGGCCGGTTGTCTTACGGCTATCGGACTTCAAGTCCAGCGAGTACCGTAAACTTAAAGGTGGCGACAAGTACGAGCCACATGAATCCGCCGATCTATTAGGCTGGCGGGGCGCGTCACGGTATTATGATCCGAAATACATCGATGCTTTTAAGTTGGAATTAGCCGCGGTTAAGAAGGTTCGTAATGAATTTGGCCTGAAGAACTTAAACATCATGATTCCGTTCGTACGGACCGTTGAAGAAGCACAAAAGGTCACTGACATCATTAAAGGTGAAGGCTTGATCCGGAGCGCCGACTTCAAGGTTTACATGATGGCTGAAATTCCAACCAACATCATTTTGGCGGACCAGTTTAACCAGTTCGTCGACGGTTACTCGATCGGTTCAAACGACCTGGCAATGTTGATCTTGGGCTGTGACCGGAATAACGATACGGTCGCACACCTTTTTGACGAACGGAACCTCGCTGTTAAACGCGCCATTCGCCACCTGATCAAGACCGCGCACAAGGATGGTAAGACGGTATCAATTTGTGGGCAGGCGCCGTCTGAATATCCAGACTTCACGAATTTCCTGATTCAAAGCGGGATCGACTACGTTTCGGTCAACCCCGACATGGTCAAGGAAACCAAGCGCAACGTCGCGCACTTTGAACAACGGATCATGTTGGACAAAGCGACTGGCCGAGGTCTTCAAGATCCAGCCGACTACGATTGGGAATAATTACCGTTGATCAGTAAATTAGACTAAAAATGCACGTTGATCGCAATTGCGGTCAACGTGCATTTTGATATTACCAAGTAATTTTGTATTGATCGTCCGTGGTGGCCTGTAACTTAAAGTTCGGAAACCACTGGTGGATTGAAGTCAATATTTGAGACAGGTTTGGCAAATTACAAGTTTAATCCGAACAAGCCCGGAATCTTTCAATGGCAGTCTGTTGATGATGTATTTTTAATGGTCGTTGATTAATTAGTTCAAGTGCTGCTAGGATCTCAT
>JBMNTM010000171.1:0-4007 GCA_050945735.1 Desulfosporosinus sp. | reverse complement strand
ATGGACTACTTGGCAATTATAATTGCTTTAGGAATAATCTTGCTATTTGGCTACTGGTCAGGAAGCCGTCGCTCCAAGTTGCGTAAAAATAAAAAATCTAAAGTGTACGAAGTTCATCCTTTATCAAAATCTAAGGGACAGGCAAAACTACGGCGAATTAAATAATGTTTTACATCCGGTGAATGCTATTGCTCTCTATTTATTTTAGACAATCACGAGCGAAAAACAGAGAGCTATAACTATTATAAGGACTTCGTTAACGAGAGTAAAATATAAATCGCCTTAAACCTTTGGGTCTAGGCGATTTATAGTTGCAAAAATAACATTTTAGCAAATATGCGGCAGCAGAAGTGTGAACTAAGTAGCTGTTCTGTTAAACTTGAATTAGGTAATGGCATTTTAAATAAATAAAGATGCGATTCCATATAAAAGCGTGGTTATTCCGGCTGCGATTAAGGACGGTATTAACTTTGAACGAGCATAGGCTATCAGGGGTAGATTAAGGATCGTGCAGAGAGTTACAGTATTATCGCTTAATGGAGAGGCAAAAGCACCAAATGTGCCGCTGGCAAACACAGCACCGATTACTAATATAATACTTGATCCTGTTTGATGAGCGAGTGTTACCCCCAAGGGCATTAACAAACCCCAGGTTCCCCATGAGGACCCGATAAAATAAGCCAGTATGCTTCCTAAGACAAATACAACCGGCGCAATATACTCAGGTAAAATCCAATCAATTAAATTAGAGGCGATATAATTGGAAAATCCCAAATCTTCAGAGACAGCGGATAAAGCCCAGATCAAGGTTAGCATGAGGATGACGGAGACTAATTCATTGCCTCCATCGATAAAATGAGTTACTAATTTTCTAACACTAAAGCCTTGAACGAGGAAAAAGAAAAGGGATAGAATCAAGGTTATAAACAAAGCCTCTAACATAGCACCTAAAGCATCTGCTTTAATAAAGGCGTCGAAAAAGCTGCTTGCCTGGGCATGTCCATCCCACCAACTTAAAAACAGAGTCCCCGCTAAGACAATGCTCAGGGGCAAAAGGAGGTTCCAAGGCCTGCTTGGAGTGTCCTTTTCATAAGCTTCCAGACATTTTCGGAGTTCATCTTCCTTTTCTTGAGCTTTAAGGTCTTCAATTCCGCTGTCTAAGGGATTGCTGCTGTAATTAGGAAAGAAACTATATTTATAAAAGAAGCTATAATAAATTCCTATCCCAATAATAACTAGAGAGAAAAAATTATAGGGAAGACTGCTGATAAAAACACTGTAGGGTATTTCATCTAGACCGACTAGTTGCAAGGCTGTTGTGATCAGGGACACCATATAGCCGACAAAAGCAGTGGCGATTGGCACCAGCACAACTACCGGATTAGAGGTTACTTCAATTACAAAGCCCAGCTTATACGGAGAAATCGGTAATCTCTGCTTTAAGAGTTTCATAATGGGCGCGATGGTTACGATTCGAAAATTGGGATTATTGAAGGTTCCGATGGTCGAAAGCCAGATGAGAATCATGGCCGCCCGTTCTGTTTTTACTTTGCGTCCCACGAGATTAACAAACCCTTTAATTCCGCCCGTCATTTTTGTTAAGCTGATCAGTCCGGCAAAAACATAGAGGAAAATAATGATACGAATATTGTTGGTTATTACCAAGTTGTCGACTATAGAAGTGATAAATGTTTTGATCCCGCCAAAGAAATTTGGTTGGATAAGGTAACATCCTAAAAGCAAACCCACGAACAAGCCGGGTATTATTTGTTTGGATAAGACCGCAATCGGAATAACAACAAGAAAAGGTAAGAGAGATACCCATGAAGCTTCCATGCATGTCCCTGCTTTCTGAGTAACTGAATAAATGGCAGTAAGCACCCGAATAGATTCAAGCTCTATCTACTTTTCAAGAAGAAAGTTTCCAATATTATTTCCAAATCGAAAATGATCTATTAATTTGGAGATGCTAAGGCTTACTTCAATTATTTAATCAAATAATTGCTTGTATTATTATCATCCTGTATAATCTTAATAAATGTTCTTGGCATCAGGGGGAGATTTACTCCATCTGATGCTTAGAAATCGTTATCCAGGAGCTGTTAGCTATCGGATATGGGCAATGAATTAGAGGAGGAAAATGTAAATGTCAAGAATACCATTGATGCCGTTGGAAGAGATGTCAGAAAAGACCCGCAATATGATTATCGGTGGTAAATCCAAAATGAGTGTTTTAAATATCAATAAAATGGTAGCGCACGCAGACAACAGTGCGCGTCATTTTATGCGCATGGGAACTTCCTTAATGACGCAAGCAAAACTTGATGCCCGTCTGCGTGAATTAGCTATTTTAAGAATTGCACATCTTTGTGATTCCCGTTACGAGTGGTATCAGCATGAAAAATTGGCTAAAGAGGTTGGGGTAACTGAACAACAAATCTCAGCAGTTAGGGAAGAAAAGATAAGCCCGATCTTTAATGAGCAAGAACGTGCTGTCCTCAAATATACTGAGGAAGTCACAATTAATGTAAAATCTAGTGAAGAGTCTTTTGCTGAAGTTGCCAAGTTTCTCAGTAATCGAGAATTGGTGGAACTGACCCTTACAATCGGCTTTTATAATCTCGTTGCCCGATTATTGGAAAATACCGGGGTGGAGATCGAGTAAAAGAAAATTAATTATAACCTAACATTTAATGAATAAGAACTGTTTTCCTTTTCGAGAGAAAACAGTTCTTTCTTCATGGAGTGTTATTTGGTGAAGATATTACAGGGCAGCTTTTCTATCAGGCAGTCTGTGAAACGACTTCATCCTAGTAGTCAAGAGTAAATTCAGTGTGGCAATTACCGCCCCACAGATAAATACATATTCATAACCCAAAACAGTCCAGACAAACCCGCCCAACCACGGCACAAACATGGCAACCATGTGATCAATCGAGATCCCCATGGACAGAGTCGGAGAAACATCTTCTGCGTTTAAAGCTATTTTCTTTAGATAGGTTGCCCGGGCCATATTCACTGAAGCGAGAACCTGATCCAGGACAAAAAGAACACAGATCACATAGAGAGTAATTCTCCCCAGTGCAAAATTTGCAAATATTCCTTCAGTAAAGGCATATCCCAGGCAGATGAAGATTAATGACACCGCTTCTCCGGCCAGAATGAATCGTTCACCGATACTGTCAATCAGATAACCGATCAAGGGTTTGAAAACAATCCCGAGCCCTGCAATAATGAAGCTTAATATGGCAAAAGTTGCTACACCCTGCCCAAATACTTTAATAAGTACCCATGGTCCAAACGTAATAAAGATCTGTTTTCTCGCACCATAGAGGATACTCAGTCCATAAAAGACGTTATATTCTTTGCGAAAAACAAAGCGTTTTCCTATTCTTTTTCCGGAGTGAGGGGTCATACTGAGAATCAGTCCGCCTGCCAGAAAAAAAGCCGCTGCAGAAAAGGAAAAGGCCAAGTGATAATCAATTTTAATAAATCTAAATAGTAAGGCAATGGTTAAACTGGTTAAAAGAAATACGGCCGTGTTTACTGCGTTAATCTGTCCTAATCTTCTTCCCATATGTCCATCCGTAGCCAGGTTCATACCAATACTATTGGACATGGGCAAAAATAAATGCAGGCCCATGCTGTAAACTGTTAGCCAGCCAATCATAGACAGGTATTCGGGTGACCAGAAAGCCAGACCAAGAGCACCCAGTCCGCCAAGAAGGTTGGCCACTGCAGCCGTCCGTATATCGCCAAAGGCAAATAAGAGACCTGTTACAAATACTACCGCAAACCCTGGAAATTCTCGCGGAATCTCCAGGAATGTTCGCTGGGCTATGGTTAAGTGATAATTATCATTAAGAAAATTATTTAAAAAAGAGATTTCAATGCTTTGAGTAATCCCTAAAGCTGCGCTGGCCAACAAGAATAACACAAAATCCCGGTTACCGAATTTCCACATAATTGTTATCCTCAGCTCTCTTAGATACAAATATTAAATTAGA
>JBMNTM010000170.1:0-4012 GCA_050945735.1 Desulfosporosinus sp. | reverse complement strand
CCCGAATTTCTCAAGTGTACTGTTTTTATTTTGTTCAATTGATTTCCTCTTTGTCAATAGTTTCTTTCGTACTTGTTCTGTGATAATTTGGCGCTCAATAATATACTGGGCGAGTTCCTTTATTACTTTTTGATAATAGTTTTCTGTATCCTGTTCATCTAATTCTAACCCGGCCTGATTCATATCCATATCTGAATCTGATGCCGTTATTATTGGGTCTGGATTATCTGAGCAACAAGTCTTCTCCCGTGGTTGTGTATCACCACTATCTTCTCTCTCCTGTAAGTCAGGTATTTCTTCCTCAGATAATTCTTCTTCAAAAAGCAGCAAAGAATTAAGTAATAATTCTTCCGGCAGAATTACGTTAGTTGATTTTTGTTCCGAATCTTGAGCATCAATATTTTTGGATAACATTTGCAAACCTCATTTTAAATCAAGGGACATACCTATCGAAAGTTTTCACTTGGAAAGGAATGTCCCTTGATATATAATCAATCATTCTTAATTCTCTTAAACGCTGGTTAAACAACCGGTGGAAGCTTATCAATCTTATCTTGGGCAGCTTTCTCAACGTCTTTCAAAGCCTGGGCTAATTTTGCTTTTTGTACTTCCACAGCATATTCAGCCTTCTTCATCTCAAGCTCCATGCCGAGTTGTATTGCTTGGGCCTTCATATCCAGTAACCTCTGCATAAACGGGTTTGGCGGCATAGGAACAAGCCTTGTCCGAAGCAAACTTGAACCCTCTGCAGTGTAGTTGTATTTACTGGAATACTTTGCATCAACAGGCGTAGAAGTAACTACTGTCTTTGACGAATATCCCCACCATTTTGATGTGGTTGATGTTGTTGTTATATTACCTTTGGTTGTTTTTTCATAGCTTGATTCATAGGACATGGTTATGGCAATTTTAACTTCAATGATTGTTTCCGCAAATTGATAAAACGTCGGCTGAAACCCGGCACCAATCATGGATGTTTCAATCTCATCCTCTTGAGGAGTGCCATCGGTATCGCTCATTGTTACCAAATCACCGCTATCGTCAACTTTAATCTTAGGAATAGAAACAGGTGCCAGTTTTTTATCTCCCATAATTTTGAGGATTTCGATACTGTTTTTATCAAGATTGTATTGACTCTGGGCAATTGCCAATCCCAAACTCGAGATCATCTGTGGAAATGGTACATCAAGCAATTGTTGACCGATACTCATTTAATTCACCTCAAAAATTAATTTCTGTAAGGAAGTAAGCGTTTTATTCTGGATCCGGGGTTGGTGTTGGCGTAGGCGTTGGTGGATTCAATTTTTCTGTTTCTTTCTTCATTTCTTCTTCCAATTTACGTCTTTCTAACTCCAATTGAACTTCTGCCTTTTTCATCGTTAAAGCGAATTCCTGTTGCAGCATCTGCGCTTTCATATCAAGTATTCTCTGCATAAAAGTGTTAGGCGGTAACGGAGTAATCTTCGTTCTTAAAAGGCTTGAACCCTCAACGCTGTACGAATACTTTGAAGAATATGAGGCATTTACAGAAGCAGAAAATGGCCCCCACCCGGCTGAGGCTTCTGTTGAAATTGAAGCTTCAGTTGTTTGGTTCATGGATATTGCCATTTTCACTTCAATAATTGTGTCCGTAAATTGATAAAACGTTGGCTGAAATCCAGCGCCAATAAGTGATGTAACAATTTCGCCTTTACCACTTGGGTCGGTTAAATCAGGTAAATAAACCGGGGCTTGTTTCTTATCGCCCATGAATTTGGCGATTTTACAGCTGACCATATCAAGTTTATACTGACCTTCAGCTATCGCGCTTGCAAGTTTTAATACCATTTCCGGAAAAGGTACGTTTAAGAGTTCTTGACCTACATCTGGCATTTTTACACCTCCAAATTTCTTTCTATTTTATTTATTAGGATATACTCCTTTCGGAACAGCCCTTATGGAGAACTTAACTGTGCTGTAGGCATTTTCATTAACAATGTTTGGGGCAGTCATCACCATTTCGTTGGTATCATTTTTGGATAGGGCGGTTTTTAGTTCGACATCCATTTCATTAATCACGTAGTCAAGGGATTGGTTTGTCGAATTGGCATTTTTATTAAAAGAGTCAATTGCCTCAGCAAAATAATTTGACATCTGATCTAAGGTAAATGAATTCATTAATTTTTCATTTATGATACTTAGCTCCTGCATATATCGGTTTTTTTCCTGCTGTTCTCTGAGATATGTTTCTTTTAATGCAGCATAGTCCCTGGTCAGGTTTTCCTTTTCAGCGGTTAAGCGGTTTAATTCAGCCCGTTTGCCTACCAGTTCTATATCCTTAATCATTGCTTCTTTCTTAATTGCTTCATATTTCAAGTGCAAGCTTTCCACATCAGCTATTAGTGTTTTATCAGTTACCCCTTGTTGTGACAGCTCTATTATGCGGGAATTCAGTTTGGCAATTTCCAAATCCTTCTGTAATGCCGAGTCTATTGCGATTTTTAACTTTCCCTCGTAATTTTGTTCAAGAGATAGCTTATCAGCTTTTAAACTTGATATCTCTGAATTCTTCTGTTCTAAATCATTTAAAAGATTATTCTTTTCATTAATTGCAGAGACTTTTTCATCACTTAAAGTTTTGATCAGCTTGTCCCGATCTTCTAATGTCCTTCTTAAGTCTCTGATTTCTGTTTCCCATTGAATCAGGGTTTTCTCCCTAATGATAGGTTCTTCAGGCATATAAATTCCTCCAAGCATACTCCTAAATAGTCAAGAGCTTAACTGATAATTACATCAGCTTTTTTATATATATTCAGGTTTATCTTGTCATTAAATCTGATTTCAGTACCTGGCAAAATCGATTGTTCAACAACTTGAGTATCTTTTCCGTCTGCCGGTGTTCCCTCAATAACCGTTACTTTATTAAGGACCAGACTTGCTTCCGCAATGGTCTTTTTAGCGTCATCAAGTGTCTGGCCTACAAGATCAGGAGCAAAAAGCACTTGAGATATTTGAGAGGGAGGAGGAACGGGAACAAACTTGAGGTTAAGCTCGCTTTGCATTGACTCATTTACTTTAAAATAGTTTTGATATTTGGCGTTGATTGGACTGATTAAAATTTTCTTAGCCGGTGCAGCGGGATTGCCTGATGTTGTCTTACCTGAGGAATTCTGTTCCAAAGCAACTGTATAGTTCATCTTCAAATTAAAAGTAGCCTCAGGAATGGCATACCATGTAGCCATTAACCCTGTTGATCGGATTTCAGGGTCATCATTAATAGCTTCCTGAGTCTGAATCGCGTTCATATCAAGTACATGTTGTGCTTCGGCAATTCCCTTGCCCAGATTTACTATGATATCAGCCATATCATCAAAGAAAACATCCGGTGTCTCAATATAAGCAGCCTGTGCCGGTGCAGTAATAATTCTCTCTTCTTCTGGCTTCTCCAGCAGGAAATCAAGAATTTCATCATCAGGATCGTTTATTATTTTACTATCCAGTGATTCTGCCGCTACCTTCCATCTTTGAAGTTCATCAGCTGCCGCTGTCCTTTTTTCAGCTTCAGGATAATTGTCGTTATATATTTTTAACATTTTAGCTAGGTAGTTGAGATTAACGATGGTTAAATCTTTCACATTTCTAATCCCAAGTTTATTCAGTAAATCCGCATCAACTGCACTTAGCCCGTCTATCCTCATTAAATCAGCTTGTTTAACCCAAGAAGTAATATGCATCTTGCTAATTTTCATTTTTTTAGAGAGTGTTTCCCGTTCCTCAACAGTTGCTGCTTTTTCCAATAAATCTGTAATTGTATGTATCCCTTGTTCGGCGAGTTTCTGCGCCATCTTAGCAGAAATACCTTTTATCGACAATAGTGAATCATCCATAATATCCCTCATTACATATATTATTACAAGACTAAATAGTAGTACTAAGACAAATTATTAATTAAATATAGTAGCACTCCAAAATTATCCCGGCAACATATTTACCTTTAATCCAAATACTTTAAATTTCATTGCAAATTTTTATT
>JBMNTM010000169.1:0-4047 GCA_050945735.1 Desulfosporosinus sp. | reverse complement strand
ACCGGCCCGGTCACCAGACCCCGATCACCTAAGGAACCGTCCAATGTACTGAGGTGAATTGGAATCCCCAGTGCTTGCAAAGCAGAAAGTCCCGCACTGGTTAAAAACGCCTGATTATCTCCCCCCCAAAACAAACGAACGCTTAAACCCCGGGCAAGTGCGCTTTGGGCAAGAGCAAAAAGCGGAAATATGCCGATTCCGCCCGCAACCAGCCACAATTTCCCTGCTTCCGGTAAGGAAAAACCCTTGCCCAAGGGCCCCAAAATACTGAGCCGCTCCCCACTGCGTACCTGAGCTAAGATTTCTGTTCCCCGACCTTGAATCCGGTAGAGCAAAGTGATCTCATCTTGATCGGGTGAAATTTCCGCTAAGCTGATCGGTCGCCGTAATAAGGGATCAAAGGACGGGAGCGAGGAATTCTGCACTTGGACAGTGACAAATTGTCCGGCTTTTGCAATTTTGGCAATCGGGCCTTTTAAAACCAAACGCTGCAGCCTTTGCTCCTCCTCGCCAAAGCGTTCATGCACAACCACTAGTCCTTCGGTGAGCATCTGACCCCTCCTATCAAACCACAAATATTATTAGAGCACTATACGATTTCTCTGGACAAGTCGGCCTGCCACCCACACCATGACCGGAAATCCTTGTAATGTTTTCCCCAAAAATGGCGTATTACGTGCTTTGGACACCAATGTTGCTGGATTAATTTCCTCTGAGAAGTTGGGATCAAAGAGTACCAGATCTGCCGGAGACCCCGGAACTAACGTTCCGCCAGGTAAGCCAAACCGCTGTGCCGGAACATAGCTCCAAGCCTCGATCACCCGCTCTGGGGAAATTTTTCCAGGTACCACTAAATGCTGCCATACAGCACTTAAAGCAGTCTCCAGGCTCGCAATTCCAAAGGGGGCCTCGGCAAAGGGCCGGGCTTTTTCCGCCTGGGTATGGGGGGCATGATCGGTGGCGATCATATCAATGGTTCCATCACAAAGTCCTTCGATCAGTGCCTCTCGATCCTTTCGAGAACCTAAGGGCGGATTAACTTTGAGCATAGTATCGGTAATGCCGATTTCTTCATCATAAAAAATTAAATGGTGAGGGTTAACTTCCGCGGTAACATTGACCCCTCGTTCTTTAGCCCGCCGGATCAAATTAATACTCTCTGTAGTTGAAATATGAGCCAAATGAAGTTTTCCGCCAGTTTCCTCAGCCAGCATCAAATCCCTGGCCACAATCACGCTTTCCGCACTGGCGGGAATCCCTTTCAAGCCCATCCGCGCCGATGCTATCCCACGGCGCATTAGCCCCTCTCCGGCCAAATCTTTATCCTCGCAATGACTAATTATGAGCAGTCCGGTTAATTTGGCGTATTCTAAAGCAAGCCGCATCACTTCCGCATTTTGAATATTTTTGCCGTCATCGGAAAAAGCCGCCGCTCCACCCTCTTTCACATCTACCATTTCCACCAGTTCGGACCCTTGCATTCCCTTGGTAACTGTCCCTATCGGATGAACATGCGCATAGCCGGCCCGTTCGCCCTGAGTACGTACAAATTCAATAAGTGCCCTATTATCAATCACCGGTTGCGTATTCGCCATGGCGAGAATCGTTGTAAAGCCGCCACGCACGGCAGCGCGCGAACCGCTGAGAATATCCTCTTTATCCTCCTGACCAGGTTCCCGCAGGTGAACATGTACATCTATCAGTCCCGGAAACAAATACTTTCCTTTACCGTTAATAGTTTCTACTGCTTCTCCCTGTGCTTTTTTCAATATCTCTTCTTCGGTCATGGAGGAAGAGATTTCTAATATTTGACCACCTTTAACAAGAACATCCCGAGGAGCCGAAAGGTTTTGACTGGGATCAATTACCCAGACATCTTTAAGCCACCACATTACTGGACCCTCCTATCAGTAAATATATAAGGGCCATGCGGATAGCAACACCATTCGTAACCTGACGCTCAATTAAAGCTTGACCCCCATCAGCAACATCATCCGAGATTTCCACCCCCCGATTCATGGGACCCGGGTGTAAGACAATACTATCTTTTCCTATTTTCTTTAAGCGTTCAGTCGTCAATCCATAAAGTCGACTGTACTCACGAAGGCTAGGAAATAAACCGCTCTTCTGACGTTCAAGTTGAAGGCGAAGTGCCATAACTACATCTGCTCCAGGTAAGGCAGCGTCAAGATCATGAGTCATCTTAACTCCAAGGCCCTCCATTTCAACCGGCAGCAGCGTTGGCGGACCTACCAAGGTGACATTTACGCCCAGTTTCTTAAGACCCCATGCATTGCTCCGGGCAACCCGGGAATGCATTACATCGCCAACTATGACCACATTCTTTCCTTTAAGGGGTCCCAGTTGCTCTTCTATTGTAAAAATATCCAGTAAGGCTTGGGTTGGATGCTCATGCTGCCCATCTCCTGCATTAATAACCCCCATTTTAAGGATATCTGCTAAAAATTTGGCAGAGCCTGAACTGGAATGCCGCAGGATTACCAGATCTGCCCGCATGGCCTGAATCGTCTTAGCCGTATCAGATAAACTTTCCCCTTTGCTTACACTGCTTTGAGCAATTGCAATGCTGGTCGTATCAGCACCTAAAACTTTTGCAGCCATTTCAAAGGAAGTTCGCGTTCTTGTGCTTACCTCATAAAAAACATTAACCACAGATTTACCTTTTAATGTAGGCAGCTTCTTAATCGGTCGCAGCAATATTTCCTTCATCACTTTTGCAGTATGTAAAATATGACGGATTTCCTCCACGCTCATATCTTCTAACCCGAGAATATCTTTACGCAGCCATTTCATCGTAACCCTCCTACTGTATCCACCCATTACCTATGGTAATGGACTCATACCATAAAGCACGTTTCGCTGTGACTAGCTATCCTCCTTTAAATTAAAAAAAACCTCGTTCCACAAGGAGAGGATTGTATTGCATAAACCAATATCCCTATGCCCCTTGACTATCTCTCTGTATAGTATTTAAAGGGTAAAGTATCATTTATTTCATATCTTCACGTTCTGATAAAAGCACATCGTCTTTCGCATCCACTTCCTGTAAACGTACCGCTACAGTTTCCCGCCGTGACGTCGGTAAGTTCTTGCCGACATAATCCGCACGAATGGGTAACTCCCGATGGCCACGATCTACAAGCACCGCCAATTGAATGCGCTCCGGCCTTCCTAAATCCATTGTCGCATCTAATGCGGCTCGAGCCGTTCGTCCTGTATACAGTACATCATCGATCAGAACCACTGTTTTCCCCTCAATGCTTACCGGGATATCCGTCTCATGGACAACCGGGTGGATAGCAATAGTACTTAAGTCATCACGATAAAGGGTGATATCCAAGATTCCCAGTGGAACCTTTACCCCTTCAAACTCCTCAATGCATTTCTGAATTCGTTCCGCTATCGGTACCCCCCTGCGACGAATACCAACCAGGACGAGTTTGTCTGTTCCTTTATTCTTTTCGACAATTTCGTGAGCAATACGAGTAATCACCCGGCGGATCTCATCTGCATCTAAGATTTTGCTTTTAATCGTTCTTCCCAAATTACTAACTCCTTTCTCTCCAGAATTATTCAATATAG
The DNA here is from genome assembly GCA_050945735.1 of Desulfosporosinus sp. Classification (GTDB taxonomy): domain Bacteria; phylum Bacillota; class Desulfitobacteriia; order Desulfitobacteriales; family Desulfitobacteriaceae; genus Desulfosporosinus. Next base: position 444 of record JBMNTM010000169.1, on the reverse strand, counting down.
TCAGAAGATTTAGACCCTCATGCCGCGCGACACCATCGGAAGAATGAATTTGATATATTTTTAAGATAAACAATAAAGTATAAAGAAAACTTGGCTGGCGCCAAGCCTTAAGGCATTGAACGTGGATAGTCAATTGTCCCTGTAGTCAAGGACAACGGGTTGGACATTCTAGATAATTCTTTCTGATTTAATATAAAAAACCGTCTGAACAGCAGACAATGCCACGTGCTTCTGTCTGCTTTCCAATAAGTCTTTCCGGACTTCAATGCAGGCGATTACACTTTGTATTTTAGCCTACTTCACAATCAATAGAAAGTCAACCTTTGCTATTAATTTCGCCGAATATTGTAGATTGCAAGTTTAATTGCCTTACATTTATTGGTACCTCTGATTTTGCATTATACAGTTCTTTGCCGGGAAGGTTTCGGATGGGAATCAAGGGCG
>JBMNTM010000168.1:0-4102 GCA_050945735.1 Desulfosporosinus sp. | reverse complement strand
TGCTATTTGCTTAACAGATACAAGTAACCTGTATTGTTCTCTTAGTGTGGCGGAGAATATAGTGAATCGCCTAACCAAGGAGCAGAGTGTTCAGGTGATGATTCCTTCAGTGTACGAAGACAGTTTTCCGGGTAAGATTAAGCATATCAGTCCGGCAGCGGATCCGAAAACCCAGTTGTATCCCCTCAAAATCTCAGTAGACAATCCCGATGGTTTGATCAAGCCCGGTATGTTTGCCAAGATCGAACTTACGACTGAAGAGAAGAAGGATGTCATGGCGGTTAAAAGTGAGTCCATTATCCTAAAAAATGAAAAAACGATCGTCTATGTGGTTGAAGGGGATCAAGCAGTCGCTAAAGAGGTTGTTACGGGCCTTGATACCGGAGCTGATATCGAAGTCCTGAAAGGATTAGAGCTTAATGATCAAGTGATCATCAAAGGGCAAACTATAGTTTCTGAGGGGAGTAAAGTTAAGATTGTAGGAGGGGACGCTTTTTGAAGTTAGCTGATGTCTCGGTTAAGCGCCCAGTCACGGTTATTATGATGATGCTCATTATCATCCTTTTAGGCGGTGTATCGGTATTCCGTCTGCCAATTGATTTATTGCCGAACATCGAAGTTCCTGTTTCGATCGTTGTAACCCAGTATTCCGGTGTGGGCCCGCAGGAAATTGAGAAATTGATCACCAGTCCTTTGGAAGGAGCCGTTTCCACCGTTGAAAACATTGATACGGTTACTTCTAACACCACAGAGGGAACAGCAATTATCGTAGCACAGTTTAAGAATGGAACAGATATGGATTTTGCGACTCTGAAAATGCGGGAAAAGATTGATCAGATCAAGAGTCTTTTACCCTCTGACGCCGGGGCACCAATGGTTATGAAACTGGATTTAGATGCAATGCCGGTTGTTATACTGACCCTTAGCGGACATGATGAGGACCTTGCTAAGCTGCAAGCTATTGCGGAGGATAAGCTTAAACCTCAGCTTGAGCGCGTGGCCGGAGCTGCGTCAGTTTCCGTTATCGGAGGGTATACAGATCAAGTCGAGATCAGAACTCATCAGGAGAAAATGAATGGGTATGGTTTAACAATAGATTCTCTAGCCCAATTAATCAGAGCGGAAAATATGAATGCCCCAGGGGGTGAGGTTCAAAAGGGAACACAGAAACTCACCATTCGCACCACGGGTGAGTTCCAATCGTTGGATGAGATTAAGGAGCTTTTAATTCCTCTGCCCGGTGGCGGTCAGATCAGATTAAAGGATATCGCGGATGTAAACCTGGTACATAAAGACATAACTTCGATTACCAAAGTGAATGGTGAAAAAAGTGTCAGTATTGCTGTGCAAAAACAATCGGGGACGAATACTGTTCAAGTGGCAGATGAGGTTCATAATGCTGTTAAGGCGATTGCCGAAGATTACCCTGATTTAACAATTGATACGGTGATGGATCAGTCTGTTTTTGTCAAACAATCTGTTAAAACCGTACAAAATGAAGCGATCATGGGTGGCATTTTAGCTGTTTTAGTGGTTTTTATGTTCTTCCATAATATCCGGACCACCTTTATTACCGCGACGGCGATTCCGATTGCCATGATGGCTACTTTTGCTGTGCTTTATTTTCTAGGAATTACTATTAATATGATGACCCTTGGGGGACTGACTTTGGCCATGGGGCGTTTGGTGGATGATAATATCGTGGCCCTGGAAAATATTCATCGCCATCGCAAGGAGGGATACTCGAAATTCGAAGCAGCTGTAAAAGGGGTATCCGAGGTTGGAATGGCTATTTTGGCTTCTACCTTGACCACAGTCGCGGTCTTTCTTCCGATCGTCTTTATGCAAGGAATCGTTGCTACAATTTTCCGGGAATTGGCCATAACGTTTGCGGTATCACTAATGGCTTCGCTTTTGGTTTCGCTGACCTTAGTTCCGATGCTATCGGCCAAGCTTATGAAAACAGAGGTAATTCCAGAGGCCCGTAGTGGAGTAAAAGGGTTTTTTGACCGCTTTAGCCGCTGGTTTGACCGGTGTTTCGGACGAGTTGCAGATATTTATCGCAAGTTTTTACACTACGGATTGCATCATCGCAAGACTATAGTGGCGATTGCGACGACAATATTTATTCTTTCCGGCTTGTCTACTTTAAAATTAGGGGCTGAATATCTTCCGGCCACAGATGTCGGGCAATTAACGATTAACGCAACCTTGCCGGATGGGACTAAACTTCAGGATACAGAAAACACAATAATGTTAATTGAGAAGAAGCTGGAGGAAATTCCGGAGATTGAAATGGTCTTTACCCAAATTGGGTCCCGCGGTGGGTTTTCCCTGGGCGGAGATACCGCAAATTCCGGCTCGCTTAGCATTCAACTGACGGACCTGGACGCTCGCACGCGTAGTGTGGAGCAGGTGGGTGACGAGATTCGTTCGCTGATCAAAGATATCCCCGGTGCTGAGTTTCAGGTTATGGTTACGGATACAATGCAAATGGGTACCTCGACAGCCCCGATTGACATTATTATCAAAGGAGAAGAACTCGATAAGCTTAAATTGATCGGAATGGAGCTGCAAAGCCTCGTTGCGACGGTTGATGGAACACGTGAAGTGAAAACGAGCATGATGGAAGGTGTCCCGGAGGTAGGCGTAAAAATCAATCGTTCCAAAGCTGCCCAATATGGGTTGTCGGCTGCCCAGATTACCCAGGCCTTAAAGGGGACTATTTCCGGAACAATCGCCACACGCTACCGTTATGAAGGAACAGAAATTGATGTCGTGTTGGTTGGGGATGAGACGTTTAAGAGCAGTCTGGAGAATTTAGGACAGACTCCGATTCCCACACCTTATGGAATCACCGTGCCACTCAGTCAAGTGGCCGAAGTTGAGTTAGGCCGCGGTCCGGTGATGATTGAGCGCACGGGACAAATGCGTGCCATTCATATCACAAGTCAGATCATAGAGCGGGATTTAAGGAGTATCACGTCAGATATCGAAACAAAATTAAATGATTATCAAATGCCTGAAGGGTATACATATGAAGTTCTTGGTGAAAATAAAGAACTGATGGAATCGTTTGCAGATTTAGGTATGGCCCTAATCCTGGCTATTCTGCTTGTCTATATGATTCTCGCATCTCAGTTTGAATCCTTGCTCCACCCGTTTACAATCATTTTATCCTTGCCTATGGGATTTTCCGGCGGAATGCTGGGCTTATTTATTACCCGCATACCGTTAAGCGTGCCGGCGTTTATCGGCTTGGTTCTTTTAGCAGGGATTGCGGTCAGTAATTCGATTGTCCTGGTGGATTATATTATTCGACGCAGAGGAATGGGAGAGGAACGGGAAGAGGCCATAGAGAAAGCCGGTCCGATTCGCCTGCGCCCCATTCTGATGACCACACTGACGACAATTCTTGGTCTGATGCCGATGGCCTTAGGATTTGGGGAGGGCTCGGAAACGATGGCTCCGATGGCCGTGGTAGTTATTTTTGGACTTACATTTTCCATGATCTCAACCTTGTTGCTGGTTCCGGTTATTTATACGATCTTTGAAGACATCCGGTATTCCGGAAAGCGAAAAAGGAAGAAGAACATTACTGCACCGGATCTTACGCACTCGGTTTAAAGTTGAGCTTCGATTTCACGAGGTTTTGAGTTATGAATGCAAGAACTTACGGAATTTAATCTATTACCGCTCTTCGATTTTGAGGTGCGAAGCTCGTAGTTCAAAGATTAAGCGAAGTTCAAAGTTCAAAGATTAAGCGAAGTTCAAAGTTCAAAGTTCGAAGCTTAAGTGCGAAACTAGAAACTCGAAGGTATCTTTGAATAAAATTATTTAGTAAGGAGATGATATCGACGGGATCTCGGGAACAAAAGTATAATGAGATTATTAAGGCAGCAATCCGTGTTTTTTCTGAACATGGTTTTGATGGTGCGAAGATGGAATATATCGCCAAAGAGGCCGGTATTGGGAAAGGCACAGTTTATGAGTATTTTGTAAGTAAAGAACAATTATTTGAAGAAATACTCAAATTCAGTGTTGAGGAATTTCGTCATGGGTTAGAAGTAAGCTTGATTCCACTGCAAAAACCCCAAAAATA
>JBMNTM010000167.1:0-4137 GCA_050945735.1 Desulfosporosinus sp. | reverse complement strand
TATTATATTTGACTTAACTAAGCGATGTAATAAAATAAAGTCAATCGGTCAGAATATAATAGGTTAAGTATTAATGGGTATGGAAAAGAATAGGGGGAATTATTAATGGGTTATCTAGTCCCGATGGTAGTAGAACAAACAAGTCGTGGGGAACGTTCCTACGATATATACTCCCGTCTTTTAAAAGATCGCATAATTTTCCTCGGCGGCGCGATCAATGATGATGTGTCCAATCTGGTCGTAGCACAAATGCTGTTCCTCGAAGCAGAAGATCCGGAAAAAGATATCAATTTATATATCAACAGTCCGGGGGGCTCGATCACGGCTGGAATGGCTATTTATGACACCATGCAGTACATACGCTCGGATGTTCGGACAATTTGTATTGGATTGGCAGCCAGTATGGGTGCTTTCCTCCTTGCCGCCGGCGCAAAAGGTAAGCGGATCGCACTGCCTAATTCAGAAGTCTTAATTCATCAGCCATTAGTCGGTGGGCTCTCCGGACAGGCAACTGAGATTGAAATTCACGCAAAGCAGTTACTCCGTACTAGGGCTAAGATGAACAAAATCCTTTCGGAGAGAACAGGGCAACCTTTAGAGAAAGTTGAGAAAGATACGGAACGCGACTACTACATGACGGCAGAAGAGGCTAAAGAGTATGGCATAGTTGATCAGGTTTTAGAAAAATTGGAGCTGACTAAAGAAACCAAGAAGTAAGTGCGAATAGATAAGATGGGAATTTTTTCTAAAACGAGGATAATTCATGTCCTCGTTATATTTTGTATATTTAGTAAAGGTAAGGTCTAAACTAGTAAGTGAATTTTAAATTATAACGAGGGGATAGCTAACAGTTCTAGACTCCCTCTTCTAGAAGCGGGAAATAAGAACTGGATAAATATTTGATTGTTCTTAAAAGGAGAGTATAAGAATGCGTAAAATCCGTAAAGCAGTAATCCCAGCAGCCGGGCTGGGAACTCGTTTTTTGCCGGCAACAAAGTCTCAGCCGAAAGAAATGCTGCCCATCGTGGACAAACCGACTATTCAATATATTGTCGAAGAGGCGATTCAATCCGGCGTTGAAGATATTATCATAGTAACAGGCCGCAATAAGCATGCGATCGAAGATCACTTTGACCGTTCAATGGAATTGGAAGCATTATTAAAGAAAAACGCCAAAGATGAACTTTTGGATTTGGTACAAAATATCGCCCGCATGGCGGATATATATTACGTGAGGCAAAAAGAAGCATTAGGTTTGGGGCATGCGATCTATAGTGCCCGAAAATTTATCGGAAACGAACCGTTTGCCGTCCTCTTAGGGGATGATGTCATCTATTCCGAAGTGCCGGTTTTGCGCCAAATGATCGAGCAATATGAGAGTTTTGGAGCCAGTATCTTGGGGGTTCAGGAAGTTCCTCTCCGGGATACATCCAAATACGGGATTGTGGATGGCGAAAAGTGCGGCGAGCGACTTTACCGAGCCAGGAATATGGTGGAGAAACCCAGTCCGGAAGATGCTCCGGAAACACGCTTGGCCATAATGGGACGGTATATTTTAAATCCGGAGATATTTGAAATTTTAAGTGACCTGCCACCGGGGAAGGGTGGCGAGATTCAGCTGACAGATGGAATCAGGGAACTTAGTCGGCATCAGGAAATCTTTGCTTACGATTTCGAAGGCCGCAGATATGATGTTGGAGACAAATTAGGTTTTGTGGAGGCAACCATCGAATATGCCTTGCGTCGGGAAGATCTTTCGGAGGATCTTATGAATTATCTGCGGGTATTGGTTGGAAAAGCAGAAATTTAGAGAGCGTGAGACTGATATAAATTTTGAACATACTGCTTCTTTTTTCGCGAATTTAGGTGCAGAGAGGATTCTAGTGGTATTTCGCGAAAACAGATGGCGGAAAATTGTCCAGGCTTTACAGCAAAAACGACACTCTTCCCTCCTAAAAAATGGTAAAATACACGCGTAATGGAAATAAAAGTTAAGGAGGGAAGAGACCAATGAAAAAATCACTAAAATCACTTAAATCATTACTACCTATGGAAAAAAAGAGGATTGTGACTTTAGTCGGGACATTAGTTCTGGCCGGTGCAGTTGTTGCTGCGGGGGTTTATGGCCCAAGTGCCTGGAAGGTTTTTACGCAAAGTGCGAACACTGATCCGGTAGTCATTCAATCCCCGCCCGTTGATTCGATTGGTGCCACTCCGATCAATGAGATGACAAATGGTAAGGCTCCACCCGGGACATCTGGAACTGTCCAGGATCCAACTACACCGTCTGAGCCAACTACCACTGTTCCTGCCCCCCAAAAAGAGGACACCGGTTCCAAAAATAAATATAAGGAACCGAACAACGATCTCATAGACCTGGCACCGTCTGTTGCTGTGTATTTTGGTGAGTCCGCCTTAAGCAATGATGCCAAGTTGTTAGTTTTTGGCGCCGCGTGGAATATCCACCAATACGTAGACGGTTATCTCTTCGGGCCGGCTGCGGGTCCCCAGATGAACGAGGAAGATATAATGAAATATATTGTGTTCCATAGAACGCTCTGGGACAAGCAGCTCAAAAATGAACCGAATGAAGCCAAAGCAGCCACATTCACCGGCTATATAAATGTGCTTTTGAACAGTGGAATTGACGCTTTTGACTCAAAAGATAAAACCCGAATTGAGCAGTTCCACCAAGGAATTCATGATTTGGATACGCACCTGATGCGTAATGATCTCAGTGCAAAAATTTACGGGGCGACACCGTTTGCAACCAAACGGACATAGTTCAGTTTATTAGATTACGCAATAAAAGTAGGAATGGGATGAACTCTGGATGAAGTAATATATACGCTACTATTTTCTCACTGAATTATATCTGTTCATAATTGCTCTTATACTTATTTAAAGTATAAATAGATAAGCAAAATAATACTAAGTTAAATCATGAATTTCCAAATGAATCTTAGCCAAATGAATCTTAAAAAAGGGATGGTTTTATAAAAAGAGAGTCGGTCGAAAACTGAATAGGCAACTAAGTTTGGTTAAGGTGTAACCTTGCAAGTTCAAGGTCGAATAACGGATTTAGTTGTCGTGTACATTATTACAAATGAATATTAGGCGTAAGGTCTGCCCTACTGGGACAGGCCTTATGATTTTTTTAATTAATAATTTTATTCTATCAGTTGTCTAAAATCTTCTTGCACTGGTCAAGATAGTAATAAAAACTAGTTGAAGGAGATTTTGTCTTTATGCGTAAAAATAATTTATTATTAGGTGCTCTGGCTTTGGGTCTCGGGGTAATAGTAGGAACACTCGGTGTTTCATTATTCCTAAATCCGAGTTCTACAGGCTCTTTTATCTCCAAACTGCGTGGTGAAAACAGTATTCAAACGGTCTCCGGAGTAAACGATTCTACGCAAATCCCTCCATCTGATAACAAGGGACAGGATAATATTTCCGAAAATAAAAACGCCTTGGATCATGGTAATGCTGATCCGGCATTAAATCAGCGGGAACAACAAATCGTAGCCGACTATAAGCAGAATATAGGTTATTTCTTTGGGGCTTGGAAGTCGCCGGATATGAATACCTTTCGTCTTAAATTAGCCAAAGCCTATACCGGGGAACTTTTTGATAAACATGTCCGCCGCGCAGAAGAATTCTTTGCTCAAGGCATTGGTTTAGATGTCACTCAGATAACCTTTGATCAGGTTGCCGTGGAAAGTGCAGATGAGCACACAGCCACCCTGCAAGTGGAGTACCACTATAAGGCCAAGGATTATAATCTGGCAGAAGGGGTTTCCTTTGGGGAAGAGCATGAACAAACTGTAAAGGCCCGCGTCAATCTGCTGAAACTGAATTCGCGTTGGATGATTACAGGAGAGAGTATAATTCTGTAACCAGAGAAGGACTACCGTTAACAAACGAAGGTAGTCCTATTTCAGTTATTTACCATATGGTATAAAATAGTATAAATAGTCTCAGAAATAAGATTAATAATACTAATCGAGAACTAATAAGACCGCAACGAAACTAAACGACATTATAGGCCTTACTTCGGGCGTAGAGTTGTAAATCCAGGAAAGTTGTAGTAGACTTTACAACAAAGTGGACGGGCTGGTTTGATCGAGAATGGGC
>JBMNTM010000166.1:0-4141 GCA_050945735.1 Desulfosporosinus sp. | reverse complement strand
AATAAAGGGAGATGGAGAATATATCGGCAGTTTCAAAACAAATTATTGATATGATTAATATGCTTCCGGAGTCGGAACAAAAACTGGCATTTGAAATGATAAAAAGAATAGTCCTAACATGGGACAGCGATTTTACAAAGCTAACCCCTCTAGAGAGAGAGAGGTTAACCAAATCCGAAAAAGAAATAACTAACGGTGAAACCGTTAGTCATTCAGATATTGACTGGAACTAAATCTATGCTCGACTCGGAAAAGGGCCTTCGGAGAATTATCTCCGTTGCATCCAACAATTCCTTGGTCACTCTAGCCTGAGGGTAACATCGAGGTATCAGCACCTAAAATCTCTTCTCCCCAAGGTTTGATTTTGTGTTATAAGAGGGGATCCGGGGTTGAAGAGGGGATCCGGGGTTGAAGAGGGGATCCGGGGTCGTACCCTTCCAGGATTCGACAAAAGCAAACGACCTTTAGCTGTGTTTTTGAATTTTTGCCCTGTAATAATAACTTTTCCTTCTAGCTCCATCTGACATAGACGCTCAAGTAGCGTTCTTGAATCACCTCCGGATAGATTGAGAAGATCGTTTATATTCTGAGTCTTTTCAAGGTGCCTGAGAATCTCATTTTCAACGGGATCAAGTGGGCTCGTGTTTTTATTTTGATCCTTAGTGCGTGAAATTTCCTCTTTTTTAAGTTTGTCGGCTGATATATCTGATTTATTAACTTCAATATAACTATCCGACAGTTGGTTTGGTGCAAGGTAGACCTCTGCGCTCTGCAATAATAGGCGTTGAGCCGCTTCTTAAACTGCGGTATCTCCCATTCCAACGATATTTACGGATGGCTGTCCATGGAGATTTACAGTTTCTACTCCTACACGGTAGGCATTAACACTTGCTAAGGCAAAGGAGTGAATAACAGTAGCCATTCTAAAGAATCTCCTCCTTTTCATCTACTTGATTAGCTTCTTCATCTTTCTTAAGTAGGCTTTCCCACATAGCCTCGGAGATCTTGATGTGACCACTAATTCCTTTTTCTAAATACTCCTTATACCGCTCAAGCTTTGGTTCCGGGAAGTAACCCAGGGTTTTTTCTTTCTTAATTAAGGGATTTGTGGATTTTTCGAAATATTCCCTACAACTACTCCAGCGATATTCCAGTGGATGCTCTACCATTTTTGCCTTAACAGGGTTAAGGTGGAGATAGCGGTTAATGGTCAGGAAATACTGATCATTTTCGATCAGTTCGCTTTTGAATCGACCTTGCATTAGTTGGCCCACAAAATGATATTTCTTGTTGAAAAAGATTGCATATTTCATGGTGATCATTTTCAGAATTTGACTTAGGGAGATGTCGATAGTTTCGGTCTCGCATCCGAAAGCATTTACTTTGTATTGCAAAAGTGGGACAAATGAGTTACCCTTATTTTAAGTTCTTAGAACAACTAAGAATTAGGATGTGGTGTAATTGCTTAGGAAAATTTTCATGGGGTTAGTTATTTTAGTTATGACATTTGTACTCTCCGGATGCGGAAATTTTACTGGAAAAGAAATACAACAATCGGATACAACAGTTCCAAAAACGCAGTATCTAACACCAGTTCCTGAAGGAACGGCTCTCGGTGAAGCAAATATTAACATAACGACGTAACTGATGAAGCTGAAAGATGTTAGGGGCACACAAATCTACGAACTGCAGGGAATAACTTATGGGGACATTACGTTCGAGAGCGGAGTTGACAAGGCCTACGCTCATGATCTTATTAATGAGTTGTTGACTCAAATGAAGGTATCTTACCCCGGCAAACAGATTACAACACAGGCTATAAGTGATGGAAAGGTAATTGATTCTATCTCTTTCAAGTAACTATTACGGTGTATTAAAATGAATTTGAGAGGCAAGGGTTGCCTTTGCCTTTTAGAGTACATAGTAAATAATCACGCGAAACGAAAAGAAAAGGAAAAATAATAAAAGGTGACCGAACAGTTAGTTCTGTAAAAAATATAAAAGGAGGGTATATGTGAAAAAAGGAATATCAATTTTGATTATCACATTATTGTTTATGGTTTCTATGAACACTGTAATGGCTTCTGACGATACCCTAGACATTGAAAAAGTTGCCATCCATGCAATAAAGAATTCTCAAGCCGTACAGTCCATGGATAGACAGGTTACTCAAGCTCAAAAAGATTATGCGGATATGCAGGCGATGGCTAATCAATTAAGGGGAATTTTACCTTATCAAAATTCCTATCAAATAGTCAAAACTATTGTTCTTCGACCACTGGAGTTGGAAAATATGTTGACCCAGGTGACGAATGGGCAGTTTGTTGTTACAAATGCCGTACGCCTCTCAGCGTATAAAGCTTATATAGACCTTTTAAAAGCAAATTATAATTCGAACATACAACAAGGTCTTATGAATAGTTTTGACGCGGATTACAAAAAAGCACAGCTTCAGCAAAAGCTAGGTACGATTTCTCAATCTCAGTTAAGATTGAGAGAAATTGCTTATCTTAAAGCTCAGTATTCCTATGACAGTGCGCAAAAAGCATATAACTCAGCTTCCATGTCTGTTAATCATATGATGGGTGAGGATCTGGTCAAGCGATATTCCACCTTGCAAGATTATAATATAACCCCAGCAGCACAGATAAAGCCGTTAAATGATTACATCACTATGGCTTTAGCTAATCGAGCGGATATTATTAATGCCCAAAATACGCTCGATATAAAAAAGAAGCAGTATGAATATGGCAAGGCAGAAGTGCCCACGGATTTTGAATTCTATATCCAGAAACAAGAATATGCTATTGAGAGTGCCCAAAACGATCTAGAACTGGCTAAAATAAGCGTTCAGCAGGATATAACCGATCTTTACAAGAATCTGGCCTCGGCTATGAAAAACATGAAAGCGATGAAAGACCTTAAAGAGCAGGCGGCACAAGAGTATCAAGCAGCAGAAACCCAATACAAGAATTCTCAGATTTCCTTACTAGAGCTTAATGATGCTACAGTAGCAAAAGCCCAGGCGGATGTAAATTACAAGAATGCAGAATTAGATGTATGGTTAATTCAGACTGCGATGGATTTATCATGTAACATTGGTTGCCAGCCATTAAATATTTCATCGATTAGTGACCCTTTCTAATAACCAATCCAAGTCTATATAGTCCAAGCCCGTTAATCAAAAAGAATTAAACTAATTAAAAAAATTGGAGGTGCTTAACTTGAAAAAGAAGTATTTAACCGTATTTGCTATTACACTTGTTTTTACCGCTTCAATAATATTGTTCACGCAAAGTACATATGCATTAGACAGTGTGCCCAAACCGGATGCCGGTACTCCTTCAACAAATACTACTGAAACAGATCCACCGGCGGAGGATTCCACCTTAAATCTCACCCTTGAAGACGCCTTTAAGCTTTTGGAAACAGGCAACAAGGCGCTGAAATTAACGGACGACAAGATTCTGATCTTAGAAAAACAAAATAAACAGGCGTTGGCAAGGCATAATGCCAATATACCCGTCGTTGACGAAGATACAAGAAAAGATCGAGATTTAAACTATAAACGAACTCAATGGACTTTAGATAATGCCAAGCACGACAGAGAAATTCAGCTAAAGGATCTTAAGGCTCAAATTACTAATGAATACCAAAACATTTTAACCCTTCAGCAGCAGGCAAAAAACCTAAAGACGCAGCAGGGGAATCTTGAGAAAATTATTGACCAGGTAAACCTTCAAATTGAACTCGGCTTAATAGTACCAACCGACATTCATACATATAATGCTCAGAAAAGTAAGCTGGAAGCAGCCCAAAATGCTATCGCGAATAGTATCAAGAGTTCAATGCTCACCCTAAAGCAAGACTTGGGAATAGAAATCAATAGAAATGTCGTTCTGACTTCCAGCCCCATTCAGTATACTAAATTTGATGATTCAGACGTCGATAATAAGATAGCAAAGGCTGTTGAAAACAGCTATGAACTATCAAAATATGAACAGGATATTGAGCTTACACAGATTGAGTATGATATAGCCTTTTATTATGATAATATGATGGCTGACCAAATTCAGCTAAGTATAGAGGATAATAAAGCAACACTTGCATCCTTAACCACCACGTTGGAAGTACGTTTTAG
>JBMNTM010000165.1:0-4163 GCA_050945735.1 Desulfosporosinus sp. | reverse complement strand
TAAACTATCTGCTATTTAGAAAACAGGACTAAGAAGGTTTATGTAGAATTAGTTTTATTAACCCCTAAGATTTGGAAGGAGAAAATTTTATGACCAAAATTAAAATGAATGTTCCCTTGGTAGAAATGGACGGGGACGAAATGACTCGGATTCTTTGGGAATGGATTAAAGAATTATTAATAAAACCTTATATTGAACTTAAAACCGAGTATTATGATTTGGGCTTGAAGAAAAGGGATGAGTCTAATGACCAAATTACTATAGAAGCAGCCCTTGCTACCAAAAAATATGGCGTGGCGGTCAAATGTGCCACTATCACGCCCAATGCTCAAAGGATGGAAGAATATAATTTAAAGGAAATGTGGAAAAGTCCTAACGGCACTATCCGGGCGATTCTTGATGGCACTGTATTTAGAGCACCGATTATTACAGATAGTATTAAACCATTTATTCGTACTTGGAAAAAGCCTATTACTATTGCCAGACACGCTTATGGAGATATTTATAAGGACGTCGAATATCGGATTGAAGGCCCAGGTAAAGCTGAGCTCGTCTTTACCGGAGTAAACGGTGAAATACGGCAGACTATTTTTGATTTCAAGGATAAAGGAATAGTACTTGGAATGTACAATATCGATAGCTCTATAGCAAGCTTTGCTCGGACTTGCTTTAATTATGCCCTTGACACAAAGCAGGAACTTTGGTTTTCCACTAAGGATACTATTTCCAAAAAATATGATCATACGTTTAAAGATATTTTTCAGGATCTATACGATCAAGAATATCAGCAGAAGTTTAAGGAAGCCGGGATTGAATACTTCTACACACTTATTGATGACGCTGTAGCCCGCGTTATCCGGTCAGAAGGCGGTTTTATTTGGGCCTGCAAAAATTACGACGGTGATGTTATGTCTGACATGGTGGCCACTGCTTTCGGCAGCCTGGCCATGATGACTTCGGTATTAGTATCTCCAGGCGGTTATTATGAATTTGAGGCGGCTCACGGTACGGTTACCAGACATTATTACAAACACCTTAAAGGAGAAGAAACATCGACCAATTCTATAGCAACTATTTTTGCCTGGACTGGAGCTTTAAGAAAGCGCGGCGAACTGGATGGGCTGAAAGATCTTGTGCTGTTTGCCAATAAGTTAGAGGCAGCTGCCATTAGGACCATCGAAGAAGGGGTTATGACCAAGGATTTGGCAGAATTGTCTGAAGTAAGTAACAAAAAGATCGTAAATACGCGGGACTTCCTGGTGGGAATTAAAAAAAGGTTTGACGAAGCCCCTTAAAACAACATGAAGAGCTACTGATGAAAGGTGGTGCTTTTCATTTATTCTCCTTGGCAACTTAAAGCACCTATTTATGAAGCCTTGCAAAAATACAAAGCTATACGGATGGTACCGTTTGATGTGCCAGGACATAAGCAAGGCAAAGGAAACCCCCAGCTCACGGAATTTTTGGGTGAAAAATGTCTTTCAGTGGATGTCAATTCTATGAAGTCGCTCGACAATTTGGTTCATCCTATCTCCGTAATCAAAGAAGCGGAGGAACTGGCCGCGGATGCTTTTGGTGCCCAACACGCGTTTTTCATGGTCAATGGCACTACTGCCGCCGTTCAGTCGATGATTATGAGCGTGTGCAAACAGAATGATAAAATTATCATGCCCCGCAATGTCCACCGAAGTGCTATTAACGCACTGATCATCAGCGGAGCAATTCCTATTTATGTTAATCCTGGTATTAATAAACAATTGGGAATCCCCTTAGGTATGTCTATTGCCGAGGTGAAAAAAGCCATCGAGGAAAATCCTGATGCCAAGGCAATTTTTGTTAATAATCCAACATATTATGGTATTTGTTCCGATTTAAGATCTATTACGGTGCTTGCCCATCACTATAATATGTATGTCCTTGTAGATGAGGCGCACGGTACGCACTTTTACTTCGGTGAAAATATGCCCGTCAGTGCGATGGCAGCAGGAGCAGATATGGCCGCAGTCAGCATGCATAAAACAGGCGGCTCGCTAACCCAAAGTTCCTTTCTGCTAAAAAGTGGTCGTCTTAGCACCGGTCAAGTGCGGCAAACGATAAACCTGACCCAAACCACCAGTGGCTCCTATTTACTATTGTCTTCTCTGGATATTTCCAGACGCAACCTTGCTTTGGACGGCAAAAATATCTTCAAAAAAGTCTCTTCTCTCGCCCAATATGCACGGGAAGAAATCAATAAAATCAGCGGTTACTACGCTTTTTCCTCTGAACTGATTAATGGGGATTCAGTGTTTGATTTTGACCATACCAAGCTTTCTGTCTATACTAGAGAAATAGGGCTGGCAGGAATTGAGGTTTATGACATTTTGCGGGATGATTACGGAATTCAGATTGAGTTGGGTGATATCGCCAATATCCTAGCGATCATTTCCGTCGGAGATCGCCTGTTAGCATTGGAACGTCTGGTATCTTCCCTGTCTGAAATCAAAAGGCTTTATATGAGGGATAAGACGGGAATGCTTGCTCATGAGTATATTAATCCAATTGTCGTAATGACACCTCAGCAAGCCTTTTATTCCAAGCAGCACTCTGTTGCCATTGCAGACAGCGTTGGGTATACATGTGCAGAATTTGTTATGTCTTATCCGCCTGGTATTCCAATTTTGGCTCCGGGCGAACGGATAACTGCAGAGATCATTGAACATATCGCCTATGCCAAAGCCAAGGGCAGTTTTCTGACAGGAACAGAGGATATGTCGATTGAAAACATTAAAGTAGTGGAGGAATAGGATAATGGGACTATGGTTTACAGAACATCATACGGAGAATGCCCGCTTTTCTATCAAGGTGAATAAACTTCTTTATTCGGATCAGAGCGAATTCCAAAGAATTGATGTTTATAACTCACCGGAATTCGGTAATTTCTTTACGCTTGATGGTTACATTATGCTCACTGAAAGGGACGAATTTATCTATCATGAGATGATTGTTCATGTGCCGATGGCTACTAACCCTCAGATAAAGAATGTGTTGGTAATTGGAGCAGGGGACGGCGGAACAATAAGAGAGCTAACGCGCTACAATACCATCGAACACATTGATATGGTAGAAATTGATAAAATGGTTGTAGATGTGTGCCGAAAATATTTACCCCAGACCGCATGCAAGCTGGACGATCCAAGATTAAAATTGTATTTTGAGGACGGATTAAAATTTGTTCGCACTAAGGAAAACGCTTATCAGCTAATTATAGTTGATTCTACTGACCCCTTTGGACCGGGGGAAGGGTTGTTCACCAAAGAGTTTTACGGTAACTGCTTTAAGGCGTTGACGGCAGATGGAATCCTTGTCAACCAGCATGAAAGTCCATTTTATAAAGAAGATGCCAAGGTTATGCAGAGAACCCATAAGCGTATTCGAAAATTTTTTCCCGTTTGCAAAGTTTATCAGGCTCACATTCCAACATATCCATCGGGGCACTGGTTGTTTGGTTTTGCCTCAAAAACGTTCGATCCTTTGTCCGACATAGACGAACAAGCATGGAACAGTCTGGAGCTAAGAACAAAGTACTATAATACAGAGATTCATAAAGGCAGCTTTGCTTTGCCTAATTACGTTAAAGAACTTTTAAGCAGCGAAGAGGAATGACTTTATTTTAGCTAAAGCGGAACTTAAACAATGGTGCTGAAACTTCCGGCGACGGTTTAATAAAATCTGCTTATCATGCTTTCTATCTTATTTCGTTTCAGAATCTTTTAAAAAAATTTAACTGGTTGATACTGTCTATCCTATGACAGCAACCAGTTTTTTTCATATTATGAGCAAAATAATGTAATCCCCACTTAAGTCACACTTTTCTAATCCGTTGCGGATCAATCAGCGTACAGATCCGCGGCTGCCGAGGTTGATAAGGCTGATTCCAAAATGTTTAGTAAATTAAGGAATAAAGTATTAAGTTTATGGAAATATAACATGTATCGTTGCTTTTTCGGAAATATTATCTAACGAAATTTAACATATAAATTAACCAATCTGAAATATGACTAAAAACCAGGACATATACTCTATTAGGGAGCATTCCTGTAATGCTTAACAGAGGTCTTTGAAAAAAGAGACGCCAGTCAATTACAATTGAATTGTGCTGATCCAGTCGAAGAAAGGCACAA
>JBMNTM010000164.1:0-4167 GCA_050945735.1 Desulfosporosinus sp. | reverse complement strand
TATTAGAATAGAATCAAGAAGGAATGAAAGGATGAGGGTAATGTATTCTAAGATTGTATCTATCTTAGGTGATGAGGCCAAGGATTTATTAGAACACAAATGTATGACTATTCCCAAAGAGCTTCTTCATCTACCGGGATCTGATTTTATTGACCGGGTAGTTAGTATTACAGACCGACCGAATAATGTCCTGAGGAATATGGCAACGCTTTTTAATCATGGACGTTTAGCCGGCACAGGTTATCTTTCCATATTACCTGTTGACCAAGGAGTAGAGCACTCCGGTGCTGCATCTTTTGCGCCTAACCCTATCTACTTCGATCCGGAAAACATAATCAAACTTGCCATTGAAGGAGGCTGTAACGCAGTCACTTCAACTTTAGGAGTGTTAGGAGCAGTATCACGCAAATATGCTCATAAAATTCCGTTTATACTCAAGATTAATCATAATGAACTTCTTACCTACCCAAATTCTTTTGACCAGAGGCTATTTGCATCCGTAGAACAGGGTTTCCAACTGGGGGCTGTGGGAATAGGTGCGACAATATATTACGGCTCTCAAGAGTCCGCCCGGCAAATCGAAGAAATCAGCGCCGCCTTTAGACGTGCACATGAACTGGGCATGTTTACTGTGCTCTGGTGTTATTTGCGTAATGATGGTTTTAAAAAGGACAACATCAGCTACGAGGCATCAGCGGATTTAACGGGCCAAGCCAACCATTTAGGCGTTACTATCGAAGCTGATATTGTGAAACAAAAACAGGCGACCAATAACGGAGGGTACGTTACTTTAGGATTTGGGAAGACAAGTAAGCTGGTTTATGATAAATTAACTACTGACCATCTGATTGATTTAACTCGCTATCAAGTGGCAAACTGCTTTATGGGGAGAGCAGGATTGATTAATTCCGGTGGACCTTCTGAAGAAAATGATTTACAACAAGCTGTAAAAACTGCTGTGATCAATAAAAGAGCCGGTGGTATGGGAGTAATATGTGGAAGGAAATCCTTCCAAAAACCCATGAAAGAGGGTATTGAAATACTTAATTCAATTCAGGATGTCTACTTGGAGAAGGCTGTTGACATTGCTTAACGAAGAGTAGAAGCGTTCATAAGAAGGGATGTATCGAAGCTTATGTGTGGTACATCCCTTTTAAACTTTATCTTCTTAAGATTATGAAGTAGAATAAAGCAGAATAAGAGAATGCCATAATTAATTATCAAAAAATATGAGGAAAAAGAATGTATCCGATAAATTTAAACTATAAAATGCCGGCGGAATGGGCCCGGCATGCACGTACATATGTTTCCTGGCCGGTTCAATCGTCTATGTGTAATCCGGGGGACTACGTTACAGTTTGCCTTGGTTTTGCTGAAATCATTCGAGCTATTGCAGAATTTGAACCTGTGACAGTTGTTATTAATCCTGCTGATTCAGAAAAGATAGTTCATTTATTTCATAACGATCAAATTGAGTTCCTCATCATTAATCATAATGACGCCTGGTTACGGGATAATGGGCCGACGTTTCTAATCAATGATGCCGGGAAAGTCGCAGGGGTTAATTGGCAGTTTAATGCCTGGGGCGGCAAATATGCGCCGTGGGATTTAGATGATCAGGTAGCTCCTCAAATTCTGAACTCTTTAGGATTGAAACAATTTGATGCTCCTCTGGTAATGGAAGGGGGTTCTTTCCATGTAGACGGAGAGGGGACGCTTCTGAGCACGGAACAGTGTCTCTTAAATCCCAATCGTAACCCGGAACTAACAAGAGAACAAATTGAGGCTGAGTTAAATAGATTTTTGAATGTACGTAAAGTAGTCTGGCTGAAAAAAGGATTGGATGGGGATGAGACTGACGGTCATATTGACAATGCTGCCTGCTTTGCGGCACCCGGTAAAATCTTGATCCAGATTTGTGACGATCCTGAGGACGAAAACTACGCGATCACCCAAGAAAACTTAAACATACTGACCAAGGAAACCGATGCCCTCGGTAGACGATTCGAACTTATCCCCATTCGGCAGCCTCCAAAAATGTACGACCCGGAGACCGGGATACGCTATACTTTGAGTTATATAAACTTTTATTTTGTTAATGGGGGACTGATTTTGCCCGTTTTCGGGGGTGTCGCCGCAGAAACCGATCGCTTAGCTGTGCAGGTGTTGGGTAAACTATTCCCGGAAAGACGGATCCGCACGGTTAATGGCAGGGCGATTATCCGGGAGGGTGGTAATGTACATTGTATAACTCAACAGATGCCGGAGGGAGTTAGATGCGAAAAGTAATAGTGGCAGCTACGCAAATGAGCTGTACGGTAAATATCGATGAAAATATTGGCAAAGCGGATGCAATAGTGCGTGAAGCAGCAAAGAAGGGCGCTCAAATTATTTTACTCCAAGAGCTGTTTGAAACCCCGTATTTCTGTCAAAAGGAAAAACCTGAATATTATCGATATGCAACGGAATTAGAACAGAATAAAGCTGTTCAGCATTTTAAACAAGTAGCCAAAGAACTGAAAGTGGTTTTGCCGATCAGTTTTTATGAGAAAAAAAACCAAGCGCGTTACAATTCTCTGGCGGTTATTGATGCTAATGGAGATGTGCTCGGGAAATATCGTAAGAGTCATATACCTGATGGTCCGGGTTATGAAGAAAAGTTCTACTTTAACCCAGGAGATACGGGTTTTAAGATCTGGGATACACGTTATGCAAAAATCGGGATTGGGATCTGTTGGGATCAATGGTATCCTGAAGCCGCGCGGTGTATGACTTTAATGGGTGCTGAGCTGCTTTTTTATCCTACGGCTATTGGTTCTGAACCCCAGAATGCGTCCCTTGATTCCAAGGATCATTGGCAGACTTGTATGCTCGGACATGCCGCTGCCAACTTGATTCCGGTGGTTACTTCAAACCGTGTAGGAATTGAAGAGGACGAAGATTCCAGGATTACCTTTTATGGCTCTTCCTTCATTGCCGGGCCGCAAGGTAACAAGGTGGCAGAAGCAAACCGGACGGAAGAAACGGTCCTGGTTGTTGAATTTGATTTGGAACAGCTTGAGATTCAGAGGCAGGAGTGGGGAATTTTTCGGGATCGCCGACCCGATTTATACAGCCTGATCTTATCATATGATGGGGTGTTAACAGTCAAGGGAGACTGATTAATCTGGAGGTGAAACAAAAAATGTGAATGGGAGTTAAGTTTTGAAGGGTGGTGAGAACGATAAGAATCCCATTGCTTGCCTTGATCTTACAAGGCATACCTGAACAAATAGCGGTTGCAACTTTAGCTTTTGTAATTGCCAAAACACCTTTAAAGTTGAAGAAAGTTATACTGATTGGGATTGTGCTAGCTTTTTGTGCTTATGTAATAAGACTGTTTCCAATTCCTTTTGGGATGCATACTATTTCACTAATCTTGTTATTAACTATATTATTAAACCGTTTAGGTAAGAGGGATATCGGGCTATCTTTTTTAGCAACTTCAGTGACATATTTAGTTTTAGCAATACTTGAATATATTTGCATGTCAGTGTTTCTGTTTTTGGGGGGGTATACACTAGAAACTATATCCTATGACGTTGTAATGAGGATTGTGAGCGGAGTACCACATGTCTTTCTTTTATTTATCTCTGCTTTTTTCTTAAAAAAATATTTCAAAAAAAAGGCGACTGTAAATTTTTGCTAAAAATATTGCATCGTCAATTATACTCATGGATTAACACTTAAAATAATTAGAAACGGAAGCGTTTCCAAGTTAAAATTTTATTAATTCGACAAGTATCGCATAATTTTACCCTTGCAATGTGCAATAATTGAATCAGAGAAAATGGGTAGGGCGTTGTTTGTTGAGAGCAGTTTGTTTGGCAGGAAAAGTCGGAGAGGTTGTGATATTTATTAGCATTCCATTAATTGCCTTGCTCTTACAAGGCATACCTGAACAAATAGCAGTTGCAACTTTAGCTTTTGTAATAGCTAAAATACCTTTAGAGTGGAAGAAAGTTTTCTTAATTGGGATTACTTTAGCTATTTGTGCCTATATTGTAAGACTATTTCCGTTCCCTTTTGGTGTTCATCTTATTTTACTAATTATTTTACTATTTATAGCTCTATTATGGCTGGGAAAAGGAGATTTTAGTATATCCCTTATCGCAAGCTTATTTAGTT
>JBMNTM010000163.1:0-4169 GCA_050945735.1 Desulfosporosinus sp. | reverse complement strand
AGTTCTTTTTTACCCTTTTTACGTTTTCTTTTTAGGAAAGCTACAAGGCTCGTTTAAACAAGCCAGACCTGTTATGAACTAAATCTCAAGGGGTTGTTCAGCATCCCCTAATTAGCCTTGTCCCATGTGGTATAGTTTAATTACTTTTTGAAGGAGGGTGAAAATGACAGTTCTTCAGGCATTGATTTTAGGTATTGTACAAGGTTTGGGGGAATTTTTGCCTATTTCTAGTTCCGCACATCTCATACTTATTCCATGGCTTTTTGAATGGGAAGACCCAGGTTTGACATTTGACGTTGCGCTTCATATGGGTACTCTATTTGCAGTGGTCATTTATTTTTGGAGAGATTGGGTTAGATTAGGAAAAGCGGCTCTGAGGCGTCAACCAACAGATGATAAACGAATTTTTTGGTACTTAATTTTGGCAACTATTCCCGGTGGATTATTTGGTCTGGCTTTTGAGAATCAAGCAGAGACAATTTTTCGGGCTCCTTTACTTATTGGAATTATGATGATTACCATGGGAATCCTTCTTTATTGGGCAGACAAAAGACATCAAGTACGCAAAATGAATACAATGAATTTGGCAGACGCAATTTGGATAGGTCTTTCACAAGCATTGGCAATTATACCTGGGGTATCTCGTTCTGGCAGCACAATGACAATGGCTCGTTTTTTAGGTCTAACCAGGGAAGATGCCGCTCGCTTTTCTTTCCTTATGTCAACACCAATAATATTGGGTGCAGGGGTCCTGAAACTTCGGCATCTGACAATGGCATCCATTGATTTGCCTTTTTCAGTAGGTGTTATTTCGTCCTTTGTTGTTGGGATTTTAAGTATCTCATTTTTATTACGCTATTTAAGAATAAGTAATTTTGGTCTTTTTGTAGGATATCGTTTTATTATTGGCTTTATTGTTATCGGCTTTGCTTTGTTAAGATAATTAAATAGTCACATTTCTGTTCATATCCCTTTATTGTTCGTTTAGAGTAACAACGGAGGGATTTTTAATGCAAAAGAACAGGCGATTTAAGCATAATGTTTAGGTCAGCAAATATATAAAATAAAGATTAAATGTGTCATGATATCTCCCCTTAGTGCGTAAACATGTTTAGGAGAAAGCTAAGGGAGGTTCATTGTGAGTATCAGATGGAACATGATCTGGGAAGCTCATCCTGACATATTTATTGCCAGGAATTTGCAGGAATGTCCAGAGGCTAAAAAAATGGAAAATCGTCTCTCCACACAGTATGCGTATTTTATGGGTGGTGAGATGACTTTGCGAGTCGGTATTGTTGCAAGTCCTTCGGTTACGCGCGAAGAGGAATTCCTTCTAGCAGGTGTATTATGGGGCAATCGACTTAGTAATGGCGCAAAAACTGTAATATATTATGTTGCTCCTGATTTTTCAACAGCTTTTCTAAACGCAATATCTAAAATTGGAGGAAATATCTCTGCTCGAGCAGTTTATTGGCGTGAAAAACTTACGCCCAGTTTATACCTTATTCCCGAAAACAAACAAAGTAACCAGTCACGTTATGCCCTTGGGGAAGAACGTCCGGATTGGAAACGCTGGGGACAAAGTCTAAATCCGGTTGCACAGCAGCAACTTGGGGTTGTGAAAACGTTCTTTGATAGTATATCTTGTCGACGAGTTCGTACAAAAATTAAACCACAACAGATTGCTTTATTGTGGGGAAATTTTGAGATTGCCGAAGTGCGTCGTAAAGGGAAGAAATTTGAACTAAAAACTAAAGTAAAGTGGCTTAAAAATAACGAACAAAACATGAACTGGCAAAAACTTGGGTGGGTGGATACTTCAGGTTCACTAAATCCGGAATTTTGTACGGCCATTCTTAATATTCTTGATTACCTTGAATCCCTTGAGAAAGAGGGCAAACTTCGTACTCAAGATTTACTTGCATTGTGGCTTCATCAGGGAGATGGATTTTTGAGATCGCTCTGGGGGAGTACTTGGCCTTGGCCCTGGATTCCTAAAGACCGCAGTGAAAGTTCAGTGCTCGAACTGGAGGAATGGTATTTTTTTTATGATAATGGACAATTAAGTGTCATAAGTCCGATATTCGAAAAACCGCTGTTAAAAGCGACTCAAAGTATTCTGTTAGCATGTGTCTTAGAGAAGAGTCTTCTATTAGACTGCGCTAAAGATGCCCAAGGGAACCCATTAGTTTGGGATGGTCGAGTACATTGGCTAACGACCCTTGGCATGGAGGAAGAACTTCGGCGTTGGTATAGTTGGATAAAGGATACGGATAAATTCCCGATCTGGACATTACCGGAATCCTGGCAGGACAAAGGAATTTACGAGCTCAATTGTCGTACTCTTTTGAACCATTCGCTTACGCCGAAAGATTATTCGTGAATTCTGTCAAACAGGGTAAATCAATCATCGCCTCTGTTCCAGCAAGGGATTTGGATTCAGAAAAGTGAAGCTTGCCATGATGGGCGAGAATGATTTGTTGTGCAATGGTTAACCCTAGTCCGGTTCCGCCTGTTTGTGTAGTGAAAAACGGTTCGAGAACGCGATTGCGCAGATTTATTGGAATCCCGGGACCTTCATCGATTACACTGATCCTTGCGTTGGTCCCGTATTTTTTTAATTGAATAATAATCTTACCTTTTTTAGGTGAGGCATCTATCGCGTTATTTAGAAGTGATAAAAGAGCCTGAAGAAGTTGTTCACGGTCACCCATAACATAAACAGAAGATGCATATTCCTGCTGAATGGTAATTCCTCGCCTAAGACTAAGAGGCTGAATTAATTGAATTGTAGCATCAATGATTTCTATAAGACTAAGTTGCTGCATTTTGGGTGCAGGTGGACAAGTTAAGAGAACGAATTTATTTAAGACTTTATCGATGGACTGGATCTCATCAAGAATAAGTTGTTGATAAGGACGGAATGACTCAGGCCACTGATCCGGTGTAATCAATTGCATAAATCCTTTAATTGTTGTTAAGGGGTTGCGAATTTCATGTGCTAAGCCGGCGGAAAGTTTATTAATAACGGATAACTTTGCATTTTGTACATTCGCTTCCATGCGGATTTTTGCTTCGCTGATATCGAAAAAAGTTAACATTGTGCCCACGGGAGTGTTATAGTCCAGTAAAGGCCGAGTTCTGAACTTTATATGCTTGATTAATTTATTATGATTTTCCCAGGTAAATTCACCATTCTCAGGTATTTTGGACGGATGGAAATTTGGTAGGATACCAAAAACATCAGATATAGGTTTGCCGATTAGATCATCTTCAGATAGATTAAAAAGGAGGGATACGTGAGGATTTGAATCAATAATCAAACCTGTATTGTCCAAAATTATAACCGCTTCACGAGAATAGTCGACGGTTTGGTTTGACGGAGTATTTTGACGAAGCATCACACGCATTGTATGGATATGTCGTTGATAGATCAGACGTTGATGTATTCGATATTTGTTATGTAAATATATTATTCCAAGCAGAACCGGTAGCATAAGTATTTGAACTAGTTGCGAAGAGATAGAATAATGTATTAGATATCCTAGTAATGCAACTATTAGAGCAGTGTAAAGAGTCTGGCTCTTTTCCCAGGTATTTAACCATAGATTAAAGAGCTGATATATATTGGGTAAAAATACAAGAACAATGTGGAAGAAAAGAGGAGCGATTACATTATTGGTTAAACCAATGATAATTAAAAAGATGAGAGAAAAAAATATGAAAACATTTTGTTTACAGAGAGCACTTAATCGTAACTTCAGGGTAACCACAATTTTATCTCCTTCTACAGAACTACTATACACTGTCCTAGTGTACCATAACATGCTAATGAAAATTGTAATAAAAAGGCGCTATTGCCTAGAGGAAAATTATACCTGAAAATGCCTAAAATCCTCCTAAGATGAAGGTTTATGGGAGAAAAATTCATTTTAAAAAAAGCGACAATTTTTACACTTTATATTTTTATTACAGTTCGACATACTGTATTTCGTCAAGGCTGAATTGAAGAAATAGACTGTTAAGTCTATAAGACAAATTATCAAAAATAGATGCAAGAATATTATATATAATGTCACTGTCGTTGCATAAAATAATAAACAATTTGTCAAGTTTAGAATCAAAGAGCTATATCGAAAAAACTGGCTAAAAGCTGCAGAAATATCGCA
>JBMNTM010000162.1:0-4195 GCA_050945735.1 Desulfosporosinus sp. | reverse complement strand
AAGAAAATTGATTTTGATGTTGTTCAGGCAGAGAGTTGTGTTGTAACATAGAAGTACGCACCTTTCTGTTTTGGAATTATGGTTGTTTCGTCACTTCCATTTTACCAATTTTGAAAGGTGTTTTTCTATCAAGGATCAAATTTATTTTGTTCTAAACTCAACTCTAGAGTGCATTTGAGCTAATATTAACGGTGCGAAAGTTGAGTTTATAACTTATCTGGTTAAATAAATAGTTACACCGATCTGCTGTAAACCAGCATCCTTACTACTTTTGAAATACTCTGAATTAAGAAAGATAAGGTTTAATGATTGGCGGAACAGAGTTATCCTTTTGGCGTTCTTCTAACCAGGATTTATAACGCTCATCTTGACTATTCAGAGCAGCTAAAAAGGCATTACGCTGAAGAACTCCCTTGCCACGCCATCCAGCTGCCGTATCTTTAAAACAGCTTTGATACTTATCTTTGGTTAAATTAAGAATTTCCATTAAATCAACACCTCGCTGAAGTGAGGATGAAGATGAGCATGCCTGTTCCTCAGCAATTCTTTTTTGGTTGTGTGGACAAACTTCCTGGCAGGTATCACAGCCAAATATTCTTAAACCAAGTTGCCCGCGCTCTTTTGTCTTGAGCAATTCTTTACTTTGGGTAAGATAAGAGACACAGTGTTTGGCTGCAAATGGATCTTTCCCTAGGATTTGCGCCGGGCAGGCTTGAACACATCTTTGACAGGTTCCACATTGGTCCGCTACAGTTGGGTAATCCGGTTCAATCTCTTGATCCAAGAGAAGCAGAGCTAAGGCAATAAACGAACCGTAGCCTGGAATAATAAGGTTTTGATTTCGTCCGATCCAGCCAATTCCTGCCCGTAGTGCAAAGGCTCGCTCTACTAGTGGGCCGTTATCCACCTGCCAGCGAAGAGTACCCGTCCACCCATTGATAATCATGGTGCCTACCAGCTGATTCATTTTCCGACGAAGGACGCGATGATAGTCCTCCCCAACTGCCGAGCGGGCAATAACGCCCTCTCCTTCATGGGAAGGTGACGAGTATAGAAGCGGATAGGCCAAGGCTACGACCGTCTGGCAAGAATGCAATTTAGTTTTGGGATCAAGCCGTAGCTTAATTTCCTTACTTTCAAAAGGAGTCGTTAATCCTTGATCAATTCGTGCTTGTAACGATGGAGTCAGACTGTCTAAAGATTCCGCCGTAGTAAATCCAATAGAGACAAAGCCCAACTCGCTAACCCATTTTTTTATGTTTTCTTTCCATTGTCTTTGGTCAAGAAAGTCCATGGGCTTCCTCCCTGATTTTAGTAATACTTATTTCTTGAATTACTCTTTGCTGATGATTTTAGCGAACCTGATTTTTTATAGGATGCATATTCCCTTTCAAGAAATTGAGGGTCTAGCAAACTATACTTTGGATCCGTCATAACCTGACTGCGTACCTGTTCTTTGAACCGGCCGAACTGTTCTCCTTCAAGCCCTTTGCCACGTGCAAATTCTTCGAACTGTGCCCAATCAAGCGATCTGACACGTTCTGCCAAAAAAGCATTTGCTTTTCTGATTTCTCCCTGAATCACATCTAAGCGATCTATATTTTCTAAAGCATCCTGCTTCCCACCAAGGAAATCTGCTCGCCATAAACCGAGCAGATTCTCGACCCTTTGTTTATTATAAATCTGTCCATTCCAACTAATCTTCCAAGCAAAACGGCGAGTTTTTTGGCGAAACTTAGTCAGATCCATATCCCCTTTTAATTCGTCCATAAAGGTAAGTGTCCCCAACATATGATGCCCTACTAAATATTCAATTTCCCGTTCACCATGATTTCCACCAGGAAGAACCATACTCCAGCGGAAACGCGGCAAGATTTCTTTGACTAGGCGAGCACTTTCCCTTTCATGGTGCAGAAAATGCCGTTTTCCATCCGGAACCATCTCGAAGTGTTTTCCTTGCGCGGCTTGCACTGCTTTAATGCGTTTTACAATTATTACATCCGGATAGTTGTCAAGTCTTCCCCCGTTTATCTCTGCTTCCTTATTCCTCCACCGCTCCAGGTTTTTCCCTTTCAACTTAAAACCAGCTGCTTCGTATCCGTGATCCGTCAGGCGAATTTTTCCCCAAACATTGCATTCCCGACTGGCAGTTTCCCATTTTCCCAAATCATGAAATAAGGCTGCTAAACGCAAAATCAGGCAAGGAATTGTATTTTTTACAACATGCCGAGTATGTTCCCAGGCATCTTTGGTATGGTAACGATTTTGAACCAGTCCTTTTAACCTGTCCAGTTCAGGAATATATCTCTGAAAATACCCCAAGTCATCGAGGAGCCCTAAAGCCTCGTCGATCTTATCTAAAAGAAGAATGCGTCCCAGTTCCTCCGTTACCCGTTCCGCTGCAACCTCCTTAAGATATGGGACATGCTCTACCGCAGCCCGCCAAGTCTCCTGCTCAATTGATAAGCCGTATTGTACCGCCAGTCTAATGAGACGCATAATTCTAAGTGGATCTTCTCTAAACCGATCAGCCGCACATCCACACGCCTTGAGTCGCCTTTCACGCAAGTCTTGAAGCCCATTTAACGGGTCTTTGATTTCACCTGTCCGAACATCTTGATAAATTGCATTCAGTGTAAAATC
The DNA here is from genome assembly GCA_050945735.1 of Desulfosporosinus sp. Taxonomy (GTDB): domain Bacteria; phylum Bacillota; class Desulfitobacteriia; order Desulfitobacteriales; family Desulfitobacteriaceae; genus Desulfosporosinus. Next base: position 1,552 of record JBMNTM010000162.1, on the reverse strand, counting down.
CCTGCTGCGGGCATTTGACTCAACCTTTCCAGAGAAAGGTGCGATGTCCAATCGTTCCGCCCCCTGGAATAAACTGATAGTCTGCTGATGAGCCCCTATCAGATGCGGCTTATAACCCCAAGCCGAAAGTCTCTGCTCTATCTCCAAAAGCGGAAGAGCCATGACCGCATCGACATCCTTCGAAGGAATCCCTAATTGTGCATCGCGAACAGCCCCGCCAACAATATAAACCTGACTTAGATCACTGAGCCTTTTTAAGATTTCCTGCTGAAATGCTGTGCCGATCACGGAAACTCCCTCCTTAGTCATTAAAAGGTTTTATTAGGATTTTAGCTTCTCCGGGTTCAATACTTCAAGTTCCGACAAGACAAAGCGTCCATCTTTGCGAACCAACTTATTATCAAAATAAATCTCGCCGCCGCCATAATCCGGTCTTTGAATACACACTAAATCCCAATGAATAGCAGATTTATTTCCATTATTACATTCATCATAACAGGCGCCCGGGGTAAAATGGAAACTTCCATCGATCTTTTCATCAAAAAGTGTATCTTTCATCGGTGTTTGAATATATGGATTGACTCCAAGAGCAAATTCTCCGATGTAACGGGCTCCCTCATCAGTATTAAAAATAGACTCAATACGTTTTGTATCGTTTGCAGTCGCTTTAGTAATTCTCCCGTTTTCAAATTCCAAAACGATGTTTTCATAAGTAAAACCCTGATAAAGTGATGGGGTATTATAACTGATTCGTCCATTGATGGAATCCCTTACCGGGGCTGTGAATATCTCTCCATCCGGTATATTGAAATGCCCGTCACATTTAATTGCCGGCATACCTTTTATAGAGAAAACCAAATCTGTGCCCGGTCCAAGGATACGTACTTCATTAGTTTTCTCCATCAGGGCCTTGAGTGGATCCATGGCGCTGGACATCTTAGAATAATCCAGATTACATACATTAAAGTAGAAGTCCTCAAATTTTTCGATGCTCATATTTGCTAACTGAGCCATAGAAGCATTTGGATATCTTAATACGCACCAACGGGTATGTGGTACCCGTTGCTCGCTATGGACCGGTTTCTGGTAGAAAGCCGAATATATCTTCATAGCTTCAGAAGGGACATCTGCCCACTCGTTCGCATTTTCTCCGGCCCGGATGCCAATATAGGCCTGCATTTCCTTCATGCGGGTAAGATCCCAGCGAGTCATTGCTTCTGCCTGTTCAACTGTAAATTTTTTTAATACTTCACGCATTAGGGTATGATTAGTGATCGATATAAATGGCAGCCCATCTGCTTGATATGCATAGCGCACTAAAGCTTGGGCAAGTGGAATATCTTGTCCAATTACTTCAATAAGGATTTTTTCACCCGGTTGAAGTGCAACTGAGTAGTTGATTAAAGAATCTGCGAGTTTTTCAATACGAGGATCTTTCATGCATGGACCTCCTTACCATTATTTAGTCGAACAAATAGTTATATACTGTATTTCATACTTCATAATTTTCCTTTTATTATCGCTTTTAGTCACAATAGCTTAATTAAGTATC
>JBMNTM010000161.1:0-4212 GCA_050945735.1 Desulfosporosinus sp. | reverse complement strand
AGCAGCCGTTCTCTTGGCACCATCCCTTATAGCGGGCATATACCTTGGAGGTTGGCTCCTCGGCGGCAGCGTCCTCTACGAGGTTGTCCTCAAAGAACAGCACCATCTTGTCGCTATCGTGCTGATAGCGGTCTGTGGCTGCCTTCACCGACTGCGGCAGGTACAGACCTTCCTTCTGCAACAGGCGGTATCCTTCCAAAAGCCAGTTGAGGATGGCGCTCTGGACACCTTCCTCTGCAAAGCGGCGTTTCAGCGTGGTATCACGGGACTGCTCGTCAAAATGCCTGTCAAATGGGATAATGATGATGCGGTCACTGGAAAACAGCGTCATATCGTTGATGACCGGCAGGAAGTTGGTGTTCACATAGATTTTGAACTGCGGCTGAAAGTCAAAGCTGTTCTCGTGAAGGAAACGGGCATTGAGAGTATCGTTGCCGGTCATAGCCTTGACCTTGGCGGCATCAAGCACCATTCCTTTTCCCGGCTCCGGGATATTCACGAAGCGGACACCGGCCAGTCGAGCCACATCCTCACTGGGCTGTGAGCCGTTGGTGTAGCTTTTCATTGCAATGGTCTCCGGGCGTGAGGCACAGCCGTAATCACCAAGCACCTTGAGGACGCTTTCACAGAGAGTGCCTTTGCCGTTGCGTGTGGTCACTCCGTAGAGGATGGTCATGCATTCGTGGCGGGTATCTCCGGTAAGTCCGTAGCCGAGTATCTTCTGCAAGAACTTGGCTCTGTCGGCATCACCGCTCATGATTTCATCTATATAGGTAGCGAAACGCTCCGAATAGGCGGTAGGGTCATACACCACAGGACTGATTTTCGTGAGAAGGTCTGTGCTGCGGTGTTCGGTAAACTCCCCGGTGTCGATATGCAGAGTGCCATTCCTACAATTAAAAATGTAGATATCCGCATCAAAGCTGCCGTAGGAAATGGGATGATGCACCTGTGCGTCCTTGAGGATATTGACCCGGTTGGAATGACTCTGCCATCGGCTGGAATATTTGATGTAAGCCTTACGCTTATCCTCATCCTTGATTTCAAGGGCGAATGCATACATGAGGTTTGCCAGATCCATGCAGTAGAGCATCGCACGGAGGTTGCCTGTGTCCGGCTGCCAGATGCCGTTATCGTAGTAGAACCACACCTTGCGCTCCGGCACATAGCGGAGGCGGTCTTGGTAGAAGTCTGCGAAGATGCGTCCTGCGCCGATGTCGTTCCACGGATATTTCCTTCCGTCCATAGGGTCAAGTTCCTTGAGCCGTTCCAGACCGAAGTCCTCGGCAGCGGTGCAGGTGACGATAGGCTTGTAGTAATCGGTCATCCGAGCCACCGCCTTTCCGATGGAGATATTGCCGTAGGTGTCTGCGCCACGGAGGGTATCCCACTTTTCACGCATCAAGCCAGACTGACGGAACAGCCTGTCCATCTGTGCCTTGTCACCGCTGCACCAGAACGCCAGCGTTGCAACGAGGGCGGCATCCGCTTCGCTCTGGCTCGTGTACCCGGTGATGTCCCCGTCCCACAGCCTGCGGAACTTTTCTCCGTTCTTGGCGGCAGAGGCTTTTGCGATGACCTCCTCATCACTGAGGCAGCTTTCGTTGGGAACAGCCACAGCCGGTGTGGGCGGAGTGGGACGGCGCATATAGGTGTCGAGCAGCCAGAGGAGTGCCGCTGCCGTTTCTACCACATCAGCCTCCGTGATGGCGTTGCCGGTGACAGTGAGGAAACGATTGGTGTGACCGGGGATGTAGACCTCGATATCGCCCTTCTTGATGTAATAGGTCTGGGTATCGTAGGAGAAGCCGTCCGGCAGCAGACAGAAGATGCGGATACCTGTACCGGAGGGACTGACCTCGATATAGGTTGCACCGAAGCGGTCAACGATTTCCTGCGCCCAAGGGAGCAGCTTGCCATCCTCGATGCATTGGTCAAGGTCGATGCCCACAATCCTACCGTGGACACGGATGCCGATCCCCTCAAAGCCTGTTGCGGATGCCGCAGTCTCAAAGGCTGTGAAGGTGGAAGGGACTTTTACATTGGCTTTGCGTGTGGTACCCGGTGTGTATGGTACCTTTGTTTTGTCACCGTCCCGCAGTTCGTATTGCCAACAGCAGAACTGTCCGTGCGCCTTGAGGAACTGCGGTATTTTTTCAAATTGAACTTGCACTGCGTGTGCCTCCTTTCGATGTTGTGTTGCCCCTTACAGTTGGCACTTGGTCAGCAAGGAGCCGTTTTGACGAAGGTTGAGGAAATTTCTTCTCCCATTACCCACTGGAGGTCAAATCCCGGTTTGGCCGAAAACTTTTGAAATTTTCTACTTTCACTTCCCACCGGACATGAGAAGTGCGTTTGGTTCCCAAATTTCTGAAATTTTCTTCCCTCTACTCCTCTTTGGAGATGGGCGCTGCGTTTTGACGAAGAAAATCATATTTTTATATGAAATTTCTTCTGCTCTCGTTTACATGGGAGAAATGTCAACCCCCACTACCCACTGGAGGTGAGATTGGCGTTTGAACAGAAAACCCGGAAATTTTCTCATCCTCCTGCCTATAAGCGAAAAATCTATCTGAATCGAACCCCCTTTCGCTCAAAAAGGAGCGGAAGTTGTTTTCCGTCCCCACTTGATAGCCACGGCAGAGGAGAAAATTTGAGGGTAAATGTGAAAAAAGAGCAAAAAAATAAGCCCTCCCACAGAAAAATTCTGTGAGAAGGCTGCTCGGTATTGAAAAGTTCACATTTGCGTGATATAATATTATTCAAAGTGATTAGAAACACGCACGGAGGTGTGATATGGCTGTCAGTTATAAAAGACTGTTCCATCTGCTGATCGAGAGGGACATGACTACCACCCAGCTTCAGCAGCAAGCCGGATTTTCATCCAATATCGTTCCCCGGATGAAACGAAACGGCTATGTATCCTTGGATACGATTGAAAACATCTGCCGAGCCTTAGACTGCGGCGTAGATGATATTCTGGAATTCCTGCCGGACATCGAGAAGGAGGAAACCACATGATTTATAATAATGTAAGAAGACACGAGGTGGCACGAGTTGAGTGAATGAATGTCATATCGGTATTTTTAGTACCTGCTCGTTCACGGAAACATATCCACGGTATTTTATCTGTTTTTGGAAACATATCTACAAGGTTGCTCTATAAGCAAAAATAGTACTTGCACCTATTATACTTTATACAAGCACTATTTCACAATATAAATATGATATTTTATTCGCTACATTCATCATGATGCTGATGTTCATGGCAAACAGAACCAGTCGACTTTAAAGAGCCTTCCAAGTATGCTTCTGCTGCTGCTTTGGCATTACCTTTTGCTCCAACAATAACCTCGATGTTCCTTTCATTAAAAATCTCAACTGCACCTCCGCCCATACCACCGCTGATGATGACATTTACACCATGATCGGCAAGAAAATTAGGCAGGAATCCAGGTTTATGTCCGGGGTTAGCAATGGTTTCACTTTTGACAATTTGATTATTTTCGGCGTCAAAAATCATAAACCCTTCGCAATGCCCAAAATGCTCTGTTACCATTTCCTTTTCACTTGCTACTGCTATTTTCATCATTGTTTTTTCCTCCAATTTTTTATTTTGAATATATTCATCTAATATTTCTGCTGCATGCTCAACAAGTTCTGCACAGGGACGTTTTTTATAATACTCTTCGTTTCTTTCTTCTGGTATGTGACTTTGTCTATCAACAGATAAACCTAAAAGCTCTCTGCAAATGATTGATCGGTTTTCATCCTTAAAATTCATTGCAAGTGACTGAATCAGCCTGTAATGCTCAGTTTTGGCAACTCTATCTAAAGGATTTGAATACCCATCTAGCATTCCTGCAACTATGAACATTCCACTGACTGCTCCACATACCTCTCGTAGTCTTCCCATTCCACCACCAAATGAAGAAGAAATTTTCAGTGCTGTTTCTGAGTCAAGTCCTATTTCATCACAAAAGGCTAAAACTACCGATTGAGAGCAATTGTATCCTTTTGTGAATAATTCTTTTGCTATTGTTGAATGTTTACTCACTTTTAATTTTCCTCAAGTCTTTCCTCTAGTAATTTTGATGTACTATCAAGCCAATTGCCATCAAAAAGCTCTATCATACCCTTGTCACAGGCAGCTGAAATTTTCGGATCAATAGGTAGTTTAGCAAGAACCTTTAAATTATGTTTTTCAGCAAT
>JBMNTM010000160.1:0-4237 GCA_050945735.1 Desulfosporosinus sp. | reverse complement strand
ATCGGCTCAGAGTTCTTTTTTACCCTTTTTACGTTTTCTTTTTAGGAAAGCTACAAGGCTCGTTTAAACAAGCCAGACCTGTTATGAACTAAATCTCAAGGGGTTGTTCAGCATCCCCTAAGTATTTTCCCATCATAGCCAGTAATAACCCATTATTCCGTACTGGATACACCGCTAGGTAAGATGTCAATGTTTAGATGGTCTTTTACCAGACAACATGCAAAATGACCAAGAACCGTCTGATTTATACATTGTCCTTTAAACAGGATTTTTGTATATGCTGCTATGTTTTACAAAACTTTGTTTTTAAGGTAACCGATGTTTTCAATGTAGCAAATTACTTCATCACCAGCTTTCAAATATATTGGCGGCGTAAATCCCATACCTACACCAGCTGGGGTTCCGGTAGCAATTACATCGCCTGGTTTTAAAGTTATACCTTTTGAAAATTCATTTATTATGTAAGGTATATCAAATATTAATTCTCTTGTATTGGAATCCTGTCTCAGTTCACCATTAACATAGGACTTGATGGCTAACTGAACTGGAAATTCAATCTCATCCCTGGTAACTATCCAAGGCCCCATAGGGCATGTACCATCAAAACTTTTTCCCCTGAACCATTGAGAATGATTTTTTTGCGCATCTCTTACAGAAATATCATTTAAAATCGTGTAGCCAAATATGTATTCTTCGGCTTGATGTTTAGGGATGTTTTTACCTTCTCTTGCGATAATTATGGCGAGCTCTACTTCGTAGTCAAGGCTGTCAGTAAGATTATTGTGAGATGGAATAATACCGTCAGGACCAACACACCGGTCAACGAGTTTCGAAAAGTATATAGGAAATTCTGGCACTTCGTATTCGTTGTCTATTGTTTTTGCCGCTTCTTTAATGTGTTCTCTGTAGTTTTTTCCGAGACATATAATTCCTCTCGGAGGGTTTGGTATAGGTGCTTCTAAAACCACTTCCGACAATGGTATTGCATTGTTTTTGCTCTGTATACTGTTAATTTTGTCTTCCAATTCTTTGTTGAAGTTCTTTATAAGATCTAGCATCGTGAAATCAGGAAATAGTTCATCTAAAAAAGTTAACGAAGTTTCATCCTTAGATATTACGCCTATTTTTTCTGTTCCTTGAAAGTGGATTGTAGCAAAACGCATGTTTAACCCCCGTATCTGAAATTCTATTTTTATTACTTCTTAACAATTACAATTATATTATATTTTAATATATGTTTTAATCCTTGTTTATTTTATTTTTATTTTTTAAATGAAGACTATTATTGCATTTCTAAATTACGAAGAGATGATAACAGAAGCGACAATAATCGCGCATCCTTTTCGCCCGGGCTTCGCTCTACACCGGTCATTACATCGATGAATCTTGCGCCTGTCTGTATCACAAGACTACGGACATTATCGGAATATATTCCACCGGCTATTATGACAGGCTTTGAAGACAGGTTAATTATTTGTTTGCAGAATCTGAGATCCAGTTCGGAACCACTTTCAGATGCATTCGATGGAACACGTGAATCTGCAAGCAATCCGTAAACATTCGTTTTGCACAGTTCTGATACGATTATTTCAAGATCTGGAGTGCCAAATTGTAAGATGCGATCCTCCATTAAAGGAGGCACTGTTTTAATGACATCAATGTTCAGTTCCCGAAGTGCATCGGAAATAATTATGGTATCTTCCAGAGTTTCATTGTAATGAAGCTGTACGATTGATGGGTGCAGGCTGGCTGCCAACTCGATTACTTTTTCCGGGGTTCCGCCGGTAACAATTGAGCTTCTGTGCGGAGGTTGAACCAGATTTAACAAATGCGAGCTCTCCGCGCGACTCAGGTTCCAGGGGACTGGAAGCGGATATTCCGTAACGAAGCCGAGAATATCCACACCGAACTTCATGCACATCTTTATATCAACTTCGCGTTTTAAACCGCATATTTTTACTTTGATACCGCCCATTTAATGTGCTCCTATTCCCTTGCTGAGTGCCAGATAGCGTTCACGCAGGTTTTCCGCTTGCCAGATTGCTGTTCCGACAAGTACTGCATCGGCTCCGGCCCGCATTGCTGCCTGTGCCTGCGCAGGGGTTTGTATGGAACTTTCACTGATCAATATTGCATCTTTTGGGGTATATACGGCCAGTAACTCAGTAGTAGTAACAGTGCCTTCGTCTTTTTCAAGCGCGAGGATATTACGATTATTGATACCCACAAGTTTGGCGCCGATTTTACCGGTCAGGCTCAATTCTTCTTTTGTATGGGCTTCAACTAAGGGCTCCAATCCGATTTTCAAGGCTTCCTCATAAAGCTTCATAAGTAAGGGAAACGAAAGTGTGGCGCAGATAAGCAGGATTGCCTCCGCACCATAATTCCTTGTGATCTTAAGGTCATCTATGTCCGTGATAAAATCCTTACGGAGGATGGGAAGTCTGCTTTCCACCGCAATTTGTTCCAGGAGTTCCATTGAGCCGCCGAAGTATTTTTGCTCGGTTACGACCGATAGTGCGGGTGCACCTGCTTCTGCCAATAGCTTGGCTGCTTCCATTGGATCCCTTCCCCGTAACAGCTCGCCCTCCTTTGGGGAGCGGCACTTTATATCGGGAATAACGGGAATAAACCCGGCTTGTTTTCTTGCCCTTAACGCATCGGAAAATTTAGTATTCATCTATTATTTATCCCTTCAAACGCGTTGGACATTTCACGCAGCTGATTCAGCTTTTCTGCCGCAGCACCACTGTCGATCAATTTTTTGGCGAGGACAATGCCTTCCTCAAAACTGGCAGCTTTGCCGCCGACTTTTAACGCACCGGCAGCATTGAACACAATCGCATTGCGTCTGGCACCGGTAATCTTACCGGAAAAGACGTCAAGAATTGTTTTTGCATTTTCTTCGGGAGTGCCGGTTTTAATATCCTCAAGTGTGCAGCGCTCCACGCCAAAGTCTTCGGGTTGAATCTCATAAGTTGTTATTTGGCCATCTCGCAGCTCGTTAATGCGGGTTTTGCCAAGCAGGGAGATTTCATCGAGGCCATCCAGGCCATAGACAAACATCGCGTTGGTGTATCCAAGCTCTTTGGCTACAAAAGACACGGTATCGAGAAGCTCGGGCTTATAAACGCCCAGAAGATGTCTGGGTGCAAAAGCAGGGTTGATCAGTGGACCAATAATCGTGTAAAAAATAGTTTTGATACCAAGATCAGCTTCCGCAGGGAGAACCTTATTCATGACCGGATGGAACAATGGTGCGTAAATAAATGAAATACCTATGTTCTCAATCAGCTTTTCCGCCTGCGTAGGCGTAAGGTTGATGTTGACGCCCAGAGCCTCCAGCACATCTGCACTGCCGGAGAGGCTTGCAATTGAGCGGCTGCCATGCTTAGCAATAGGAATACCTGCTGCAGCAGCAACTATAGCAGTTGCGGTAGAAATGTTGAAAGTGCTCAAACCACCGCCCGTCCCGCAGGTATCCATTAGATCAGCTTCTACATTGGGACGAAGAGGAACACAGTTTTCCCGCATTGCTTTTGCAAGAAAGGCTATTTCTTTTAACGAAGCACCTTTCATCAAAAGAGCAACTTGGAATCCGGCTATTTGAACGTCGTTAACGTCACCATTATTGATAGCACTGATGAGTTCGAAAATCTCCTGTTCAGAGAGTTCCTGATGGGTTGTTGCTTTGTTTAATATAGTTTTATACATAATCACATATCCTCCAATCACAGCTATAAAGGCATTATCCCTCTTTCAATAACTCCCGCATACTGTCCGCTGTTATCGCCTAATTCATTTTTTTCATATGGTGCTTCCAGGTTTGTCGCTAAATTAATTTGGTGGTACTTAGGCAAATAAAAAAGCCCTTATCCTATATTTACATAGGACAAAAGCATAATACTCCTGCGGTACCACCTAAATTGATGCAAAGGCATCCCCTCCATTTACGTACTATCATACGCATTCCCTTGATAACGGGCGGAAATCCCGTTGGGCATTACTCAGTCCAAGACTTTTCCTCCCACCTTTATGAACCCATTCCATACCAAGTCACTTATTGCAATCACACTGCCTGCAACTCTCTGCCAAGTAAGAAAAAGGTATGTACTCTTTTCAATCAATAGTTTTACAATATTTAATTTTTACTAATGATATTACTGCTTTTTATCCTTGTCAAGTCGTTAAAGCTGTAGCTATTTTGAATTAAAGGGCTTACCCTGAATATTCCTCA
>JBMNTM010000159.1:0-4313 GCA_050945735.1 Desulfosporosinus sp. | reverse complement strand
ACTGGTAACTATACAAAGCTAGCCAACTTAAGGCTTAGTTCATGGAGATACCAATCCCTTGGTTTCCTGGGGGGGTGTCCATATAGATTTTATTATATTAAACGTCCCTTTAGCAGATTAAGAAAGTTAGGAGGAGAAAGCATGAACATCTTAGTTTACATCAAACAAACATTTGATACCGAGGCTAAAATTGTACTTGATGGTAGCGGTAAGATTGACTCCAAAGGGGTAAATTTGATTGTCAACCCATTCGATGAGTACGCTATCGAAGAGGGAATTCGCCTGAAAGAAAAATTTGGTGGCGAAGTTACTGCTATTACTTTAGGGGGAGCAGATGCTCAGGCAGCCCTGCGTACTGCATTGGCGATGGGGGCTGATAAAGCGGTTCTTGTAAGTGATCCTTCCTTAGAGAATGCCGATGAATGGACTAGGGCAGAGGCCTTAGCTAAAGCAGTTGCTAAAATACCTTATGATATTATCTTGACTGGTCGTATTGAAATCGACGATGGATCAGCTCAAATTGGTGTCCGTTTAGCAGAAAGCTTGAATATTCCTTCTGTTAGCAGCATTCTAAAACTCGATATTGATGGAACTCAAGCGACTATTACCCGCGAGATTGACGGTGGGACAGAAGTAGTTGAGGTCAGCTTACCAATAGTTGTAACTTGCCAAAAAGGTCTAAATGAACCACGTTATCCTTCTGTAGCCGGAATTATGAAAGCCAAGAAAAAACCGTTAACAACTATGGCATTTGCTGACATTGGGTTCACCGCAGGAGATAAAAAGATGAATATTGATAAATATAGTTTACCTAGTGCTCGTCAAGCTGGGAAAATTATTCCTGGTGAACCTGCAGACGCAGCTAAGGAACTAGCACGTCTCTTGCGTGAAGAAGCTAAAGTTTTGTAAAAGGAGGAATTAAACATGGCAAAAGGGATTTTTGTTATTGTCGAGCAGCGTGACTTACAGATTCGTAAAGTATCATTAGAACTACTTAGCCAAGGACGAAAAGTAGCCGATTCAACTGGCGAACCTTTGGTAGGTGTTGTACTTGGTAAAGGTATTGAAGGACTTACCCAGCCTATTGCCGCTGCTGGAGCGGACAAAGTCATCCTCGTCGATGATGAGAAATTGGCTAATTATACGACTGGTGCATACACTTCAGTACTCGATAAGATTATTCGTAAAGAAGAGCCACAGGCAGTTTTAATAGGTAATACAGCTTTTGGTAAAGATCTTGCTCCTAGATTGGCTCATCGTCTTGGTGTTGGATTGGCCTCGGATTGCACGGGAATGGAAACTGATGCAAATAGCTTCTTAACCTTTACACGTCCAATTTATGCTGGTAAAGCTTTTGCTCATGTCTCTGCAAGCGCTCGTCCGGTTATGGCTTCGATCCGCCCGAATACTTTTAGTGCAGAAGCACCCGATGCTTCTCGCCAAGCTGAAGTTGTCAAAGAAACAGCTGAAATTGATTCTGCTGATCTGAGTGTAACTGTTAAGGACGTTGTTATTGCCGCTTCAGAAAGACCAGACCTAACAGAGGCTAACGTTATTGTTGCTGGTGGGCGCGGAATGAAAGGCCCAGAAAACTTTAACATTTTGGAAGAGCTTGCTGATCTCGTAGGTGGCGCTGTTGGAGTTTCACGGGCTGCAGTAGACTCCGGATGGAAAGAAGTTGAATTCCAAGTTGGACAAACTGGAAAAGTCGTTTCTCCATCGCTCTATATTGCATGCGGAATCTCTGGGGCAATTCAACACCTTGCAGGAATGGGATCATCAAAGGTTATTGTAGCCGTTAACAAAGACCCCGAGGCGAATGTTTTCAACGTCGCAGATTATGGTATTGTTGGTGACCTTTTTGAAGTTGTACCACTGTTAACTCAAGAAGTTAAGAAATTAGTTAATGAATAATAAATAAATTTAGCGAAGCGCCAATAAAAGGCGCTTCGCTAAATAGGACAAGGAGAAAAGCGAATGGATTATTTAGCCGCAACGCGTGAAGTGTTTTGGAACATGCAATATGCTAGGCACTTAATTTATATTCCACTTATTCTTGCCTTGATTAGCTGTGGTTACGGTATATATAAGCGTGTACAATTGTGGAAATTAGGGCAACCTGAAAAACGCACAGAAGATATCTGGCAAGGCATTAAGGATATGTTGGTTAACGGAATATTCCACAAACGAATTCTTAAAGACCCATATCCTGGATTAATTCACTTGGGAATTTTTGTAGGATTTGTATTTTTATTCTTTGCAACAGCAATTATTACTATACAAGCAGATTTTGGCCCGCAAATATTTAAAGGTTATCTTTATCTTTTTATTAAAGTAACAGCGAATTTATTTGGACTTATTGGCTTGATCGCAATTTTGCTTGCAGCATACAGGCGATATATCCAAAAACCAGATCGTTTAGACAATAAACCCGAAGATGCTTATGCTCTTTTATTAATATTCACTATTCTATTTACTGGTTTTCTTATTCAAGGCGTTCGGATTGCTTCAGATCCGGGCCCATGGGATTCTTTTGCTTTTGTTGGACAATGGATGGCAGTTCCCCTTCAAGCTATGTTCACTGAAGCGCAACTTTTGTCAGTACACTCGTTTCTCTGGTGGTTCCATTTCTTATTAGCTATGTTCTTTATTGGTTATCTGCCCTACTCTAAGTTATTTCATATTTTCCTCGGTCTGGCAAATCAATTCATGCGTTATCGTGGACCGATTGGTATTCCAGAACCTATTGACTTTGAAGATGAGAATCTTGAGACTTTTGGTAAAAGTCAATTGCGCGAGTTTTCTTGGAAAACATTATTCAATACAGATGTTTGCGTTCGTTGTGGGCGATGTCAGGATAACTGTCCTGCCTATCTGAGTGGGAAGAACCTCAGTCCAAAAAGAGTCATTCAAGACATGAGGGTTCTTATGGAAGAAACAGGTGCAGCGGTTGCTGCAGCGAAAAATGCAACAGCAACTGAAGTTGCTGGTCAAGAAGTTGCTGTGGCAAGTGAAGAAGCCGAAGAATGGACTGGTAGGGCACTTATTGGTGAGGTCATACCGGAAGATGATATCTGGGCTTGCACTACATGTCGTGCATGTGAAGCACAGTGTCCAATGTTTGTAGAACATGTCGACAAAACTATTGACATGCGCCGTAATTTGGTTCTCATGGAAACTAGATTCCCTGGGGAAGCTCAATTAGCATTTAGGAACATGGAGAATAACGGAAATCCATGGGGTATTAGTTTTAATGACCGTGCTAATTTCCTTACTTCAATCGGGGTTAAAACCTTCGAAGAAGATCCTGAGGCTGAGTATTTGTATTGGCCTGGCTGTTCAGGTTCTTTCGATGCGCGGAATCAAAAAGTTTCCGCGGCCTTGGTTAAGTTGCTTCAAGCAGCAGGAATACGTTTTGCCATCTTGGGAAATGACGAAAAATGCTGTGGTGACTCTGCCCGTAAATTAGGGAATGAATATTTATTCTATTCATTAGCAATGGAAAATATTGAAGTTATGAATGGATATGGAGTCAAAAAGATCATTACTCAATGTCCACACTGTTATAACTTCTTAAAACATGAATACCCAGAATTTGGTGGAAACTACGAAGTTGTTCACCATACGGAATTCCTTGCTGGTTTGCTCAAGTCGGGTAAACTTAAACTCAACCGAATCCCAAGTCAAGCGATCACTTATCACGATTCTTGTTATTTGGGTCGTTATAATGAGATTTACGATGAACCACGTGAATTGCTTAAGGCTGTTGGCTTAGACATTAAAGAAATGGTTCATACTGGATCGAAGGGCTTCTGCTGTGGTGCCGGAGGTGGACGTATGTGGCTTGAAGAACATGGGACACGTATTAATGAAATGCGGACAGATGAAGCTCTAGCAATAAATGTTGATGTTGTTGGTACCGCATGCCCGTTCTGTCTCACTATGTTTGCTGATGGAATTGCAGCACGTGAAGCTGGTGAGCAAATCAAGGCCTTAGATATTGCTGAAATATTGGAAAAGGCTCTGTAGCTTTAAAGATTTGCTATCAAAAGTGGAACACGCACTTTAAAATTCTACAAGATTCTAAATTGCCCCATGAATGTTCATGGGGCAATTTTTAATTTTTTAAATTGCAGCATAGCTATAAAATAGGATTATGGGTGCATCGAAACAACTCGAAATAATAGTAAGCGTCAAAGACACCATCACCTAGAACAGCAACCATGAAGATAGTACAATCACATTGAAAAGTTTTAAAAACTTGAAAAGCTTTACTAAGTTTTTCAACCTTAGATGGAGTGATTGTATGAATC
>JBMNTM010000158.1:0-4346 GCA_050945735.1 Desulfosporosinus sp. | reverse complement strand
AAAGTGAGGTCATCCACTTAAGCGGCGACAGCTATCGTTTGAAACATCGCCAAACCATTTTTGGCAATAACTAGGTGTCCAAAGTTATTTATCGTTTTTTGTTCATTTTTACTTGACAGTTACAAGGGATCGCTTACATCAGAAATCATGCGTATATAAAGCATTTTTTTATCTTTTGCGCATTCTTTATGTTCTTTGCCGCTCCCGCTTCCTTTTTAACGCCTCTACAGGTTGCACGTAGTTTTGGCAACGATGTTTGGCGATTAACAGCAATTGAAGTTACATTTTCTATTGGCATGATATTGGGCGGTATAGTTATGGCTTCTTGGGGTGGTTTTAAAAACAGGATTCATTCGATGACCCTTGCATGTTTAATATTTGGTGTCTGTACATTTGCCATGGGAGTTATTCCTGTTTTTTGGATTTATCTCACATTCATGGGGTTAACCGGAATTTCCATGCCAATCTTTAATACACCTGCTATAGTTGTATTACAGGAGAAGGTAGATGCGGATTTTTTGGGCAGAGTATTTGGTGTTTTAGGGATGATAGCAAGCACTATGATGCCTCTGGGAATGCTTTTGTTTGGGCCACTATCTGATATCATTAAAATTGAATGGCTATTAATTGGAACCGGTTTACTCTTGTTCATTCAGGGATTTTTCTTACTAGGTAACAAAGTGCTAATTGAAGTCGGAAAGCCGATCTCTAAACCTAAACATTAATACCAGAGCATAGTTTTGAATGCCTTATATGTTTAGCGAAGAACGAGTAAAGAAAATATTATGAGATAAGGTAAGGTGGAAAATGCGTAAGAAATATCTGTTTTTAATATTGGCGTTCGCCTTGTTGGTCATCCTGGTGTATGTTTTTACAATTAAAAACATAGATAATGAAAATGTAACTGATCTGCCGGGAGATGTTGTTGACCCCATTAAGGAACAAATCAAGGGGATGAGCTTGGAGGAAAAAATCGGACAACTAGTAATGGTAGGGGTTGACGGGTATGAGAATAATGAAAATTCTCAGCAATTGATTAAAAAGTATCATGTGGGTGGCATTGTTCTATTACAAAAGAATGTTAAGGACGCTAACCAGATGCTATCCCTTGTTAACTCATTAAAAGAAACGAATTCAGTTCATAAAATACCTTTATTTTTAGCGATCGATGAAGAGGGTGGCAGGGTTTCCCGCATGCCTGTCGAGTTTACGAAGATTCCGTCAAGTCATAGGATTGGTGAGCTAAATAACAGTGAGCTTTCCTATCGTTTAGGCGGGATTATTGGCGAAGAACTAAAATCATTTGGCTTAAATATGAATTTTGCACCGGTTCTGGACGTTAATAGCAATCCCCAAAATCCGGTGATTGGAGATCGAGCTTTTGGAGACGAGCCCAACCTCGTAAGTAAGCTTGGAATTCAGACCATGAAGGGACTTCAGATGCAGAATATTATCTCTGTTGTAAAACATTTTCCTGGTCATGGGGATACAGCAGTTGATTCACATATAGGGCTGCCAATCATTAATCATGATATTGATAGGTTAAATAATCTGGAATTAGTCCCTTTTTATAAGGCTATCGAAAGCAAGGTTGATGCTATCATGCTGGCTCATATCCTCTTGCCGAAAATCGATACTGAGCATCCCGCTTCCTTTTCGCAGATCATCATTTCTGAAATTTTAAGAACTAAAATGTCATTTGACGGTGTAATTATAACAGACGATATGACTATGGGGGCGATAGAAAATAATTATGATATTGGTGAAGCTGCAGTAAGATCAATTAATGCCGGTAGTGATATTGTGCTGGTATGTCATGATTTTGTTAAAAAAGAAGCCGTGATCCAGGCCATCAAAACAGCTGCGCAAATGGGCATTATATCACCGGAGAGGATAGACCAAAGTGTTTATCGGATCCTAGTTTTAAAAAGAAAGTATGCTCTAACAGATAAAACAGTGGAATCAGTAAATCCACAAATAATAAATGATAAGATTGAAGCACTCTTTAGGGATTTACCTACTATAATTCCAACCATCCCCTGAGTAGGTGATAGTAACTGTACAAGAAGGGTTCCCGGAAAATATAATCTGGGAACCCTTCTTTACTCGATATACCTGGGAATTAAAACATCTTACCTAGGATCATAGCCTATCACTGTCCAAATGCCGCTTTGGTCTTGGCGGATTAATCGTTTCACGTAAACTTTTTTAATCGGGCCTTGTGATATATCAATTATCGCATCTGTACCTGTATTTAATGTTACTTTAAGGGAATTGTAATTAAGCGGGGGTTCACCCTGAATGCCTTCAGGAGAAATTTGCAGTATGGCAAAGGTATAGGCCACTTGTGCAGGGTCGAGTTGCCATGGGCTACTTCCCGCATCAACCTGTTGTTGATTGTTCTTAACTACTTCCATATCAATCTCCACTTTAACTGAAGGCTGCTTTGGGAAGGTTTGGCCAACTTGGGGAATGACAATAGTATTGCTTAATTGTTTTGCTAATTCTTCAGTTCTTTCTCCCTGAACGGTAATTTCCAGTTCATTATGCTGCCATCGAAGGCTATCAGGCAATACTTCTAAGGCACTTCCTTCTGCTTGCCCGAGAGCTGCTAGCGGAGAAACAACGAAGGGAGTCGTTGTTTTAGACTCGATTACAATAGTATCTTCAAAATCAAAGACGATTCGGTTAGGGGAGGCAAAGTATCGTTGAGGTTTTTCAGTGGGTACGACAGGATTTAAGCCGCTTACGGCAATTGCTTCGGCTAAGCTAGTTACGGGTTTATCGGGGTTTTGATCAATGATCCGGTATTCTGCAGGTGGATTATAATGGAAAATGGAATCTGGCAATTGAATATTAGTTTCCAGAGATACAAAAGTATAAGTGGTCTGTAAGGACTTCTGCATGGCGGTCTGAAGCTGAATTGGTAAATGAGTTTCCGTATCTATCCACAGATTATAGGCCAAACCGCCGGGAGGAGTGATTTCTAAACGTGTAGCTCTGCGACCGGCAATGGTGTCTTCACCCATGATTTTATGGGGATATAGCTGTGCCCGTGTTGCTTCTTTCTGTAGGTCAAAATCATGTGGATCAAGGTAAAGGGGCAGTAAGGTAATTTCTTTACTTTTTGGTTTATTTATCCAACAGAGTTCTCCGTTATTTACTGTCATGATTCCTTCTTCATTGCGCGTAGCATAATTATTTCCTTCAGACCAGATCTCAACTCGCTGTGTGATTTGACTTTCACCGGCTGCATTTGTACTAACCTTTTTAAGTATACCGTGATAGTTCTGAAGATGACTTACTGTCTGTTCCATAGCTAAGACAATATCTTTGTCTGTATGCGACCAAGAAGAAATCAGAAAGAACAAGACAAAGATACTAGCAACAAATCCACTCCATGGGAGAAATCTTTTCTTAGGTTTAGTCCTCGTTTGAAGTTTCCGCTGCAACTCACGTGTAAATTTTTCGTTAGGATCTGGAATCGGACGTAGGTTTTTGATTTTCCTGGTTAGACACTGAAGTTCGGCGACAGCTTGATCGCTGCTTGCTTTTGGTTGCTGCTCTAGATTTAAAGCGTTGATAAAGTCGTCCAGCTCCTGTTCCGGAGGCTTTTGGCTTGTGTTTTTATTTTGATTCATATCAATTCTGTCCTCCATTCTCCTCTGTGGCATGGAATAAATCACGCAAAGCTTGCAGTGCCCGATACTGTAAGCCGCGAATAGCATCTTCCGTGCGTTCCATGCGTTCTGCGGTTTCCTTACGGGAGTACCCTTTAATAATACGAAGTTCCAGAACATGCCTATATTGTTCGGGAAGTTGGTTCATGAGTTCTTGTATTAAGTTGCGGGTAACCCATTTTTCTTCGGTAGCTGAAAGATCTTCAGTTCGAGAGTGATCTTCGCTTTGATCATTAGTTATCTGCCTATGGCGATAGCGATCGTAAATAAGATGCCGTGCGACTTTTTTAAGATAGGGATAGGGTGGATAGTTTTTGGTGTCTTTTCTTAGACAACGAAAATAAGTTTCTTGAGTAATATCTTCGGCTTCTTCCCGATTCTGGAGAAGGGCATATGCAAAACGATAAAGCCTCGTGACCGTTTGTTGGTACCAGGTCTCCAGGTTTTGTCCAATTAACGGTTTTTTATGCGAAGCCACTTTTTCACCTCCTTATTAACTTCAACGAGAAAGAAATAAAAACGTCACGTCTCTCAGAACGAATTCTTCTTAAATACATAGCTCTTAAATAGGGGATGCTGAACAACCCCTTGAGATTTAGTTCATAACAGGTCTGGCTTGTTTAAACGAGCCTTGTAGCTTTCCTAAAAAGAAAACGTAAAAAGGGT
>JBMNTM010000157.1:0-4380 GCA_050945735.1 Desulfosporosinus sp. | reverse complement strand
AATTTTATCTTTATAACAAACAAATTCTAAGGAAAATAAAACCATCTTTTATAATTCCACATTTTACCTCAATTTCCTTCTAATATTTATATCGTAATTTTAATCAAAAAAAATACCAAACCGTATAGTAACGATTTGGCAAACAAAAACCCGCAATCACTTGCGGGAGTAATGTCAATTTGGTGCGCCACCGGGGATTCGAACCCAGGACCTGCCGATTAAGAGTCGGATGCTCTACCAGCTGAGCTAGTGGCGCAATTGCAACAATAGAAAGTATACCGATAAAATATTAAATAGTCAAGCCTTTTTGTTCGTATGTTATTTTGTCTGTGCCCTCGGTTTTCTGGTTTTTCTAATCCGCAGCTAAGTTAAGGATAGCTTGGGCGTACACCTTGGTTATTAAGAGAAGGTTATCTATTGAAATGAATTCATCTGCACAATGAATCACTTCCGGTTCACCTGGAAAGACAGGTCCAAAGGCAACCCCCTGAGGAAGCACTTTAGCATACGTTCCCCCGCCAATGGCAATGGCAAAGGGTTCGCGTCCGGTAACATCAGCATAGGCTTTGAGCAAGGATTGAACTAAGGCACTGTCTTTTGGAACATAATGTGCTTCCTGATGAGTTAAAACTTTTAGGTCAAGTTTTTCACTTTGGGCTATTCTTTCGATGGGGAGAAGAACATTATCACGCTTAAACGTAACTGGATAGCGTATATCGATTACGAAGCATACTTTGTCCGAAGTCAATTCTAAAATACCTAAATTTAAGGACAGGTTACCAGAGGGTTCATCACTAAGGGCAATTCCAAAACCTTCTCCATTAAAGCCGGTGCCCGGGTGTGCTAAAATAAAATCAATAATGTGGTGTTCTTCTGAGTTCAGAGGTAACGTCTGAAGGAAATGTAAAGCATAGATAACTGCATTTTTGCCGTTTTGAGGAAGACTGCCGTGGGCCCCGACTCCCCTAAAGGTAAGCTTTATTACCCCGTCATTATCTTTGTTGTTATCTCGCCTGCAGCTGACGTCTTTTGGAAAAGAGAAATCTTTCAATTGATTTGCAATGATATCGTCAGCAATCCCTTTAATAGTCACTTCGCAAAGATCCGGAACCATGTTCGCACGTTTTCCACCTTCAACTCGTACAAGATGAGGAAGAGACTTGGCAAAGGATTTACTTAATTGGAGATGAATAATCCCCTTTTCCGCATGGATTACTGGAAAATCTGCGTCTGGAGAAAAGCCAATCTGTGGGACTTCTTCTTTCTTAAAATAATAATCCATGTCTGCCCAATCAGACTCCTCGTCGGTACCTAAGATCAGGCGAACTTTCTTATTTAAGGGAATATGGGCATCTTTGATCGCTTTCATGGCGAATAGAACCATTAACAACGGTCCTTTGTCATCTAATGCACCCCGACCGAAAATTTTGCGATCTTTAATTGTTGCACCATAGGGAGGGACTGACCAGCCATCCCCTTCCGGGACGACATCAAGATGGCCCAGGATTCCTAAAAGGTCCCCATTGCCCATTTCAATATGACCGGCATAACCGTCAACATTTTTTACTGCGAAGCCAAATTTTTCCCCTAATGCCAGGAACCACTCCAAAGCCTCTTGAATTCCCGGACCAAAGGGGGCACCAGGTGCGGCCTGTTGAACGTTCTTAACACTCTTAATCCGAATACACGCTTGGATAGCACTGATTAGGTCATCTTTCATTAAGTTAATTTGTTGGTCAAGACGCATCTTTCATTCCTCCGATTGTTTAATCGCAATTAATCCTAGCATACCCAGGTAACGGAATGTATTACTAAGGATTTTCAGCGTTGAGAGGAGAAAATTTTACTTCGATGGTTGTACCTTTGACTACGACTTTACCTGCTTCAGGCGATTGTTGATAGACTAAGCCACTCCCGGTAAAATTATAGTGCAGTTCTGACTTTGCTAATGTATTCCCAACTTCGCGGATGGTCAATCCGGTTAGATCAGGAACTACAACTTCACCGCTGACAGGTGAACGTTCCGGGACTACCGGTTTAGGTGAGGGTCTTATAACTGATTCCTCGGGTGACAAAGTAACAGTGCTTTCAGTATCGTTAGCTACCGGATAACCGTAATATTGCAGGGCTCCCTCAATAATGGCTTTAGCTCTAGGTGCACATAAGGTTCCTCCTTGATGGCTTTCACCCTCTTTAGGTGAATCAACAATTACCAATACTGCAATTTTTGGATCCTCTGCAGGGGCATAAGCAGCAAATGAGGCAATGAAGTCTGTGGATGAATATCGTCCTGTCCCCGGTTCTACTTTTTGAGCAGTTCCCGTTTTACCTGCAACATTAACACCCGGTATTTTGGCGAGTTGCCCTGTTCCATCAATTACAACTTGTTCAAGAATTCTTGTCATTTGCATAGCTGTTGCTTTTGTGAGTACCTGGCGTACAGGGGTTGGGTTTTGTTGTTGAACGAGTTGACCATCAGGCGTAGTGATTTTATCAACGATATATGGACGATAAAGTATCCCGCCATTAGCAACCGCACAAATTGCCGTCAATAATTGTATCGGTGTAACTGAATTAGTCTGACCGAAAGACATTGTTGCCAAATCAATATCTCGAACTTTATCATAGGGAAGGAGCAAGCCACTTTCTTCTCCTGAAATATCAATGCCTGTTTTTGAGCCGAATCCAAAGGCTTTTAAGTAAGTATAGAAGGGTTCTTTTCCCAATTTTAATCCAACCTGAGCCAATACAACATTAGAAGATAACTGCATCCCTTCTGTAAACGTGGGATTGCCATGTGGCCTTTGATCCGAGTCCCAGTTGGTAATTACACGTGGTGGAATCTTTAGGTAGCCGGGATCGGAAAATGTATCACCCGGTTGGACAACCCCCTCTTCCAAGGCGGCCGATCCGGTAATAATTTTAAAAGTGGATCCTGGTTCATAAGACATACCTATTGCCAGGTTACGCCGGTCTTCGGGTTTTGCTTTTGCATACTCCGAGGGATCAAAAGAGGGGCGGGATCCCATGGCCAAAACACGTCCGGTTTTTGGATCCATTGCCAGAATCGTTACGCTGTTCGCTTTGGTGGTTTGCTGTAAATCATCCAATTGTTGTTCTACCAGGTATTGAATCGTTGAATCGATGCATAATGTAAGAGAGTTTCCGGGACTTGAAGGTTCACTTTGACGGAGGGCATCAAGGATAGAACGTGCTTTTATGTCTTGTTCCTGGGATTTAAAACCTGGTTTACCGTACAATTCTTTATCATAATAGTATTCAACGCCTTCCACTCCATGACCATCTTGCTTAACGATCCCGAGTACAGAAGCCGCAAAATTACCCATCGGATAAACACGTTTTGCTTCTTCATATAGGCCGACACCGGGGATTTTTAAAGCCATAATCTGGTCTGCCTTATGTATATCTACCTGATGTGCTAAGCTGATCCATTGTAAATTTTTATTTAATTTATCGAGTATATCCTGTGAATTCAAGTCTAATATGCTTGCTATTTCTTCAGCAACTTCTTCTTTTGTCTTTTTATATTGCTTTTTTAGTATTAACTCATTTAGAGTATTTGGATCAGCATAAACTTCTTTAACCGGTATGCTCTGAGCCAAGACATTGCCTTGAGCATCAAAAATTGTGCCTCTTTCCGGTTGAAGGCTTCTATCTATCGTTCGACGTTCTATCCCCTTAGCCTTGAGATCGGCTGCTTGAACGATTTGTAGTGATACCAGCCTGGCTAACACCAAAGTTACCATTAATAGTAAAATCAAATGAACCCACCGTTCACGTGAAAAATAACTTAATTTACGCTTACTTCTTTTTTTCAAAGTTATCACCTCTGTTCTTCCTTTTACATTATAGCATCTAATGGCGTTCTTCCAACTCCTTTTCAACTCAAATATGACGTTATAAACAGGAGTGCACATAAATAGAGCTCACGCTTTCTTAACTAACGATGGCATTTTTTATGGGCCACCTTGCTAAGAAATCGCAAGCTCATGATGGTATTTTGTCCTGATAGTGAGAATGATTATTCAGGGAAAAATAGGTATTATTTATAGGCTAGACGCTGGCCAAGTTTTCTTTACTCTTTTTTAATAAAATAGCACAGGTTATCGTACCGGTAATAAATCCTCCAAAATGTGCAAAATTATCAATTCCGGGTTGGATTATGCCAAATCCGAAATTGACCAATACCACAATAACCAGATTCATTCCTAACCCGGTCTTCCATAGTGCAGGCCGTTTAAAACTATAATACAGGAGTGCACCCAAAAGCCCGAAGATCGCCCCGGAAGCTCCTGCTGAAAGGACAGGAGAAAAGAAGAAACTAGCTATCGATCCCCCAAGACCACTTAAGATATAAAT
>JBMNTM010000156.1:0-4406 GCA_050945735.1 Desulfosporosinus sp. | reverse complement strand
CTTCTTGTTGGCAGCTGTCATCGGAGCACCGAAGCAGCCCATTACATAGAGCGTTTTGTAGTTCTTTGCGATATCCTTGAGCTTATTCGCAAGTTCAATGTTCGTCATCATTGTGCTCATCCTCCTTTTCAGCACGATCATGAAGCTGTTCAAGCACAGCTTTCAGCTTTGCGGGAATCGGCAGACCGAGGTGGCCAGCGTTCTCGATGAGGGACACACCCTCGTTGGAAATGTAGAAGAAAATGACGGCAGTACGCAGGACAGAACCGGTACCGATAACCTGTGTGTCAATGATGTGGCCGATGCCGACAAGGGCAAAAATCAGCACCTTCTTGAAGATGCCCTTGAAGCCGACCGCCGAGGACAGCTTCTTATCGACAATGGCGCACATGATGCCGGTGATGTAGTCGATGACCACAAAGGCCAGAAGTGCATACAACAGCCCATCACATCCTCCCAAGAACCATCCGAGCCAACCGCCTACTGCGGCAAACGCAAGCTGAATGGTCGTCCAAAATTCCTTCATAGTGAAATCCTCCTTTGTGTTTTTAATAAAGCCATGACGGTTTCTCAGGTGCCGTCAGGGTATCCGTTACTTTGAGCCAGTCGGCATACCAGATCTGCAGCTCCGCTTTCTGCTTTTCGGAGAGTCGGTCATACCAGAGCTGGCCACGGTTGATATAGGAAAAGCACTCTGCTTCACGCCGCTTTCGCAGGTCGTCACAAAGTGCTTTTCTCTCGATTTCTGTATTCTGTTGTTCGTCGTATTCGAGGGTTCCGTCCCGGACCAGATAAGACTGGAAGTGAGCCTCAAAGTGCTCGATGTCCGGTGGTTC
This sequence comes from Desulfosporosinus sp., assembly GCA_050945735.1. Classification (GTDB taxonomy): domain Bacteria; phylum Bacillota; class Desulfitobacteriia; order Desulfitobacteriales; family Desulfitobacteriaceae; genus Desulfosporosinus. The sequence goes on along the minus strand of JBMNTM010000156.1, from coordinate 3,570 downwards.
CGGAACCTCTATGCCATCGATGATTTTACCGATCAGGGCGTAGGACGAAACATATCCGTCTTCAATCAGTACCTGCATGTTGTGCCTCCTTAAGTCAAACCGAACACCCGGCTGATCGTTCCGCTGCCTGTGCTGATGGTCAGCGTTACAGTTGAGCCGGAATATTTTAGGTTAAAACAGCGATAATAGGATTCATCAGTGATCTGATACTTTACGTCAGAGGTTGTGATCATCCCTTTTGGAACGACAATACCTGCTATAGCAGTCGCAGATCCCGGCTGTCCCAGAATCAGATAGGCGTTGTAATTTCCATAGTTAAAGGTGATACTTCCGCTTGACAGCGAACCGTTATAAAGGGATGTGCAGGTGATACCAAGATTGGTTCTGGCAGCAGCTGCTGTTGTTGCTCCCGTCCCGCCGTGTCCTATCGCAACAGTTCCCGTGACATTTGTGGCCGTGCCGTTGCAGATAACATCTGTACCGTTGCCATAGATCAGCCACTTGCCCAGCTTGTTGGAGTAGACGCCGTGGTTCACACCACCGGTCCCGACACCGACAAACATCTGTACTTCGGTATCAGTTCGTTTCATGGAAACGCCGCAGTCTTTACTTGCCGTACCGTGCTGCATAACGATCCCAATATCGCCATAGGTACTTGTGACTTTTCCTGTCAATGTCCCTCCTGCCAGAGGGAGTACGGCGAGATTGGTTCTTGCAGCTGCCGCCGTGGTTGCTCCAGTGCCACCTTTGGAGATCGGTACAGCAGATGAGAGCTTGGAAGGTGCCAGTGCTCCAGAAAGTGTCGTCGCTGTAAGCGTCCCGGATACCTTGGCGTCACCCACCACATCAAGAGCAGCTTCCGGGGTAGGCGTATTGATACCGACCTTTTGCTTTCGTAGGGCTACCAGCGGAGTACCTTGTGGAATAACGTAATACAGGTCCAAAGATGAGAGGCTGTTGAGCTGGTCCCGGATCTGAATATGAACATCCCATGATTGATCCGAAGCAAGGCTCCGAAGCTCCAGATTGGAATATGAGAACGAGGTCCCGTTCTGGGTAACCGCCGAGAGGATGCTCACATATGAGCTGTACGATGTTGCGCTTGTTGCCTTGTATCGATATCGCACATACAGCAGTGAGTTCTTCTGAACGCTGTCCACAGTGATAGCCGAGATTGAACCATTGAAAACCAGCTGCATTTCAGCCTCGATGTCATTGGTGCGTCGAAGTGTCAGAGAGTTCACCTTGGGCTTTGCATAAGCCAGCACCGTGATGTTCTGTGTAACGCTTGCCGTATATCCTCGGCTATCCGTAATTGTCAGCACCACCGCCACGGTCCCACTTTTTGACACGGGTCCAACAGTAAGAGCTGCTCCAGTTGTGTTGGAAACCGAAACGCCATTACAAGTGGCGGTGTAGTTTGTAATCGTAGCTTGATTCTTTGGCGTCGCCGTGCCGGGAGTGACTGTCAGCTTGGAATGGCCCTGAATGAACAGTTGGTCGTTGCCCGTAATAGCTGTTGTAGTTGCATAACTGTCCGCAAAGGTAAATCCGGAAAGCGTCGGACCGGAGTTTGCCGCTGTGGTGGTGACCGTAGCAGTCTTTGATGATACGGAACCGATCTGTGTGCTTCCGTTATAGGTCGTCACAGCAAAAGTGCCTGTAAAAGACTTCATATTGGCCATTGCAGTCAACAGTTCTGTTCTCTCTGAAGATGTGAGTACAACAGTCCTATCCGCTGTTCCCTTTGACCATGTTAAGCCGTCAACGGAAACTATGGTCGTCGACCCGTTTTTCAGAGCAAGGGTATATGCGTAAGAGGCGTCATAAACTGTGACATTCAGCTTGATACTGACCGTTGCCGCATCTGCCGTCACCTGATTTACGCTATTAACAATGGCACCTCCCAGCGTCTTTACCGTTGCCGCAGAAGAGGTACCATACACTTGATTGCTCTTTTTCCTTGCCTTGACCTTGATGTAATAGGTCGTGTTCGGAGAAAGACCGGTGATGGCTTTACTGGCCGACGTTCCGGCTGTCGTGGAAAATTGCGTCCATGTGGAGCCGTTATCTATGCTGTACTGCCAGATGTCCGATGTTGCGGAGGACGTTGCGGAAATCGTGACGCCACTTGCCGTGATGCTGGAAGTCGAAAGTGATACCGTCGGAGCGGTCCGGTCAATGGTATCCAGCGTAATAGTCGTACTGGCAGTGATCGAGCTGATGGGTGTTCCGCTGTAGGTACCGGAAAACCTCCAATATGCAGAAAGGGCAACACCGCTTTTGGTGCCGTCCGCATTGTGATTTACCCGCACCGTTTTGGTTTTCAGGAGCTTGGTATGCTGCCCGGAGGAATAATCGGTGATGGCCGGTGCCGTGTAGGTCTCGGAGACGCCGTTGATGGAAATTGTCGAGTCGGCACGGGAGCCAACCTCCAAGGTATAGTATTTCAGGTAAACATTCAGCGTCACGTCCGAGTAGTTCCCGGTGACGCTCTGCGTAGCCGACCATGTGCAATACAGGCCGAAGTTGTTTACAGGCAGGTTTTGAAAGCTGCCGCTAAGTGCCATATCGGTTGCCTCCTTCCTTAGTCAAGAATTACGATGTTCAAGCCGTCAGAGGCCGTCGTCATCGGTACGAATTTTGTTTTTCCCACAGTGAGCTCGCCGTCCACTGTGGTTTTCTTTGTCTGGGTTTCATCCTTGTTCAGGGTGAAAATGACCTCATCGTTGTAGTAACCGGCAAATTCGGTATTCGTGATAACCGTCCGCTGGGACGATGCCGCATTGGAAACAGCGATGCCGTGCTTATCAATTTTGACCTCATTGGTGTAGATCTCATTTGGTGCCGGGGTCCAGTTGTGAACCGTAGGTCCTTCCACCATCATGATGTCGGAGACATACAGTGAAGCATACCGGTTATAAATATAAAGAACGATTGTGCTGTCGGTGATGTCGTCGATCACGAGGCTGAAATCCTGCCAACCGAATGTGGTTGTCTGATTGAAGAAGTAAGCGTACTTGTTGCCGTTATATTCCACCCGGATATAGCTGGAGTAGCTTGCCTTCGTTTTCTTTGCCCGAAGTGAGAATGCGTAGGACTGCCCGGTGACGAGTCCGGTAACCGTCTGCTTGAGCGTGGACGAGGAGCCAAGTACAAAGCAGCTGTCGGATGTGGTGTTGTTCTGGGTGTCAGTCGAAGTATCAACCGTGACGGTGCCGGTCTTGACCCAATCATCGGAGATCCCGTTTAGACCTGCGGAGTTCTGGATAAAGTTCAGGCCGCCAGCATACTGATTTGTGACCTGAACCGTCAGACCGTCAATGGTCTGCTGTAGCTGTGACATCTGCGCTTGCATTTCCAGCACAGTCTGATGCTCGTTGCCGAGGTTGTCAGAAACCGTCTCGATTGTCTCTGTCATGGCCCCAACGTAGCTGTTTAGACCATCGATAGTGCTTTGCAGTTCTGCGCTTTTCGTGGTGAGAATGGAAATAGTGGTGCGGAGGGTTTCAATGTCGTTCTGCACGACCCACTCCGCACCGTTCCATATTTTTGTCTCCGGAGGCGATG